>PBOG01000204.1 GCA_002724245.1 Planctomycetaceae bacterium | reverse complement strand
TGGATAACCGGCCGACCTGGTCGCCCACCAAGGGGCCGGCACTGATTGGAAAGCAATTGGACGCCATCCGGAAAATCGAGGAAGAATTCGCATCCCAAGAAACCTTGCGCGCGCAGGGCGTCCGTGAACGCCTGGCTCGCGCTAGGTCCTATTATTCCAAACTGTTAACGGCAATGCGCAGTTCCGCCCCCTGAATGGCATGAGCAGAGCTGACTCGCTGTCGACAACTTAACCAGAAGATTTCTCAACCCGCCCGCCAGAAAAGGAGCATGCCCGCCATGTTCACGCGCATGACTACGCTCTCTGCCACGCTTTGTTTGCTGTCTGTCTGCACCCCTCAACAGACTACTGCGGAGGAGTTTTCCCAAGACGATTTCAAGAAGATGCAAGGACGGTGGATTGGGACTTTTACCGGCTCGATGATCGGTGATGGTATCTCTACGGAAAAGGGAGCGCCGTACATCATTCACTGCACAACGAAATGGGTCGTCCCGGATCGGATGACCAGTTGGACCTGGACACTCACCAGGAAAGGCGAAGACAAGCCCACGGCCACCTATGCCGGGATCGTCTATTGGAAAGAGAGTACCAACGAAGTACTTGGCACGTGTGTTACGGATGACGGAACCACCAATACCGAAAAGATGACTCGCTTTGGAGTGATTGTGGAGAGAAAACGAACAGGCTCCGGTCGCAAAGGCGATTTCACGGAAACCGAAGTGATTGACTGGTCCAATCCTGACCGGCCGTCTTCGGTCCTCACCGTGCAATTCAAGAATGGTGAAAAAGTCGTGACCCGTTCCAGTTTACAGCGTCAAAAAAAGAACTGACTCGGCGCTGTCACCTGACCGCGATGGAGCCAATCGCCTCAACGGCCGCAGCGACGCACAGGGGAGATACGGATCTCGCCGATCTGACCGAACAAGTTGCCGGCACCCCGGTATACAAGCCACCACTGGCGTGCAAACGGGCGCCGCCACGCGTCGCCCACCTGCGGAAGTGATGTAGCCACCAATACCATCGTACGAACCAGACTTCAAGACAGCAGGCCACACGCTTCCTCGTTCGCACCGTTGTGACGCCCGGCAGGAGCAGCGGTGGTTCCGTGTCGGTGGACAGCCGGGTTGCCAGGCAACAGAACGCCCTACTCAAAGGACAAAGATGCGCCCCAGAACCAGAATGATCTCCGGTGGCATGGCGATCGCCATCCTGACCCTCAGTGGAACGATCCTGCTTGCACAGCAGGAGAAGTGGGCCGATCCGCCCTTCATCGAGTTGTCCCAGAACATGACGCCGGCGGTGAAGGCGTTACCGTCGCTGGGGTCGGTCGAGTGGACGCTCAAACGCATCCCGTTTATCGACGACAGCCCGCGGGCGGGCATCAGTGGTGCGGGAATGTGTGCGGTCGATGGCCAGATTTACCTGCTGGGTGGGTTCATTCCGGCGGGAGACGATAGTGACAATCGGGCCAGCCGGAGGACATCCAAATGGGCACACCAATACAACCCCGCTCGCCAGACCTGGACGCGGTTACCGGATATGCCCGCCAGGCGTGAATACACGCGCGCCATTGCCACGCACACTGCGCTCTATGTGGTCGGCGGTAGTATGCAACGCCGTGGCAATCCCGCCGGGGAACTTGTCTCGGGTGACTGCTTCAAACTGGACCTGTCTAACAAGCCACTGGCCTGGAAAACGCTCGGCCCGCTATCCGAACCACGCACGCACATGGGCGTAGGGCGCGTCGGGAATCAGCTCGTGGTCGCGGGTGGCGTCCGCTGGAATCCGGCCCAGGGCTACCATGCCTCAACCATCAAGGGCACCACTGACGTATTCGACCTTGCAGCGCCACAGCTCGGCTGGCAGTCCCGTTCCTCGATTCCCGGGGTCGGGCGGGGCTGGGTGGCGTCGGCGACGTGCCAGGGCGCCTTGTACCTTTTCAGCGGACTGACATTCGACGACAAGAAGAACAGCACGTGGGTCGATGCCTGCCTGAAATACGTTCCAGCGATCGACCGCTGGCTGTCCATTGCCAAGCCCCCGGTGTGGGTCTCGGGTTGGGAGGCGGCGACCTATCGCGACCGTTATATCGTGGTTGTCGGCGGCTGTGTCGGCCCCACTACGAAGCCCTACTCCAATGCCAATCTATGGAACGATCTGGCCTTCGTCTACGACACCGCCACTGATCGTTGGGGGAAACTGACCGGCACCATTCCTCCCGCGGCCGTCTACAACGACTCGGGTGTGGTCATTCTTGGTGACACGATTTATGTCGTCGGCGGCGAAGGACCACGTGGCAGTCACTTCAATCATCTGGCCATCGGTCGGCTGCGACTCGATTGATCGCGCAAACCTCCGAGGCGGAATTCACGTTGCCGGCCGGTCTGATCCAGGACAACATGCTGCCAGTGCGGTCGGCCCACCACACTACCAGGTGATCAGGCCCCAGGTCTGTGGCTTTTCCAGAACACCACCCGACCAGGAAGAGCTTTCTGGCCGACCGGCAGTAAATCCGTGGCGCACGATGTCGAAACGCCATTGCTGACCTGTCAGCTCTTCGACAACCCCCAGGCTCTGCAGTGGAATCTCAATACGACACCACCACTCCGCACACCAATCGCTGGGATCCATTTTGTGAACGGATCTGACCAGGGGACTCCAGACCTTGCCGTCTGCCGTTTGACCGCGCGTCGCCCCATTCGCATTGAGTTGCAGCGAACGCCACGGTTGTCCAGGAGGCTGGAACCGGAGTTCGAGGCAATCATCGGTCCTCAGGTTCTCCACGGATCCATTGACGCCAGCCTGCACCTGCCGGCGGAGTGCATCACCCGACTTCCAGGAACTCACCAGGACATAGAGATTGGTCTCATCGCGGAGCAACCAGGCCAGTGACTGCCGCGCGCCATAGCGCACAGGAAACTGTAGATTACCCGCTTCGCGGAACGGGCCGAAGACACGGGAAACTCCCGCAAAGCCAGGCGCATCCGGTAATTCGCTGCCAGGCGGCGAGGCGCAGCGGGCTACCGGCCAGGCGGGACGTGGAATCTCGCTTCCCGGAACGCCATACAGGTTAGCCCGTTCGCGAAAATCCTGTGGCGCGATCCAGTCCTCCAGGGGCACCTCAACACGATTATTCTCCACGCAGATCTCGTCTGGCTCTGCGATAGAGACTTCGACACGTACCGAGCGAACGTCTTCGTCTATCCGCCACGGCTGGTCCACGGAGACGTAGGCAGGCATCAAGTCCTGGGGCCAGGAAATATTACCCACCGCCTGACTCCCAATTTCCCTGGGTCCGGAGTCCGTCAGCGCGGTAAATGTGACCATCGCAGGACCTGAATCACGGATACCGACATTGTGCAGGCGAACCCGCAGCAGAGCTGTATCACGAGAGCGTTGCAGCAGGCATTCTGTTTCGGACAATGCCAGGTCGGGCAATGGCCCGGGGAGGGGACGCGCTGTGAGTTGGCGCACTTCGACCAGCGATGTGGCTTGCGGTGGCAACGACAATTGCAGCGGTTCAAAGCGGTGCGTGAGATGAAATGGCGCGCACTGCTGCGTTGCGATCTGCACGTCGTAGACACCTGTGTCCAATTCAAGAGGGCGCATCGTGACAGTACGCGGTTGCGCATCAAAATTATGGAGCAGGATCTTGAGATGGCGGTGGTCTGCCTCCAACACTAACGGCACTACCTGTAATTCAACATTTTCCCAGCTGACCGCCGAATCCGGATAGTAGGCCTGCATGCTGCCCCATCCTCCGGTGTACATGTTCATCAAGACGGAGGAAGGTTTTGCCTGCAGGGGCACGCGGTCAGTGGAAATAACCTCCTGTGTGTTCATCTCCCAAGTGGCAGCGTGAAACGCAGAAATCTCCCGCAACTCTTTCACCAGCGGAGCCAGATCAGCGGGCGCCTGCCAGCCGTCGCGGATCCGTTTCCAGGTACTCCACATCTTTTCTGCGGTGTACTCTTTCCGCAAGATCCAGCCGTCGGAACCCTCGGGGCCATAGGGGGCGTCCCGGTGCGCCTGTTTCCACTCTACAATCCGTCGCAACGGCTCCACGTAGCGCGGCGCGTCGAAGAGTTTGGCATTGGCAATCAGCTGCCCCATGAGGTGCTTCGTCGACCAGCTGCCGCTGGCAAAATCATATCCCGGATAACCCGCGATGCGATACCACTTTCCGGACATACCGCCAACCTGGTCCGATTCATAGACGACTTCCGAAGGAATAAATCCTGCCGGTTTGCCCTGCATCGCGGCCAGGCTGTGATCAACCCAGGCGTCCCCCCACTCACGGCACCATTGCATCACCCGTGGATGCTGGGCATACCACATGACGTAGATCCCCGGCTTGGTGTACCTGCCATTCTCAGGCACGTCGCACTGGTAAAGGCGTCGTGGATGGAGCAGGTCGTGGGAGAAATAGTAGGCCTTAAAATGCCGGTGCCCGGCGGCATTGACGCCGGTCAGCAAATCCATATTACGGATCACCTGCATATTGCGTTCGATGTAGCGCGGATCGCCGTAACGTGCCAGCATCATTTGTGGCTGGGAGAAGGACATCCACTCCGCTCCGTGCTCAACGTCGACCAGATGCCAGTGCTTGGGTGTACCGGCGTAGTAACCGTTGGCTACATCCGGACAGTGCCAGATGTTGTCAGCGATCCTGGTGAGTGACCGGCGGACTTTGTCATCTCCCAGCGCCAGGCTGTAGAAACTCCAGGTCTTGCTGTATTCAACATCATCGCTCCAGCCGCCGCCCAGCTGTCCATCGGGTGCCTGCCGGTTGTCGAGCCACCAGTGGACCACCCGGCGGGTCCAGTACATCGCTTCGCGGGCTGCAACGGCCCACTCGGGCGCTTTGCCCGTCGGCTGCTTCAACGCGGCCGGCCGAGGCGCAACCGGTTGACCGAGATAGATCCGGGCCAGGCGGTGCTGGGGATTGTGTCGCAGAATTTTCTCAAACATCTTCTTTGAGATGTCATGACCCTGCGGGTAATTGCCCTCAACCGCCTTCCAGTAGTGATACCGGCCCTGGTACAGCAGGGCCTGCAGAAACAACGGGTTGCCCGTTTCTGCTTGAAAGTCACGCAGCAAACGCTCCGCCTGTTCACTGCCTTGGTGGCGATCCGCCTGCCAGAACGCCTGGGTCGCTGTCAGGTAGGTTCTGCAGATGCGACGCAAGGCCTGCACTTCGGCGGCGGGTTTCTCCAGTGGTGTGAGAATCGCCAGGGCCTTCTCAACCAGCGCCCACGACGCCCGTTCCTCAGCCAGATTCGCTTGCCTTAACAAGGCGCGGGCTTCGTCCAGTGGCGTTGTGTCCGCAGCGGCGACACCGAGGGGCGCTGCCAGCAGAATGACACTCACCAAAGAACAGCGCACGACATGCAGGCAGGCTCCAGGTCGCGAATTCATCTGCATTCGTCTCATTGACACGGTCCCCCTTTGGCAAAACCGGACGGCCCGGCATCACTCAACACGGACTTCGATTTCCTTGACCACGAT
>PBOG01000203.1 GCA_002724245.1 Planctomycetaceae bacterium | reverse complement strand
GGCGGCCGGGTTTCTTTGTGCTCTTGGTCGGCTGTGCGCGGCGGCCGGGGTTCTTTGTACTTTTGGCTGGCTGTGCGCGGCGGTCGGGTTTCTTTGTGCTCTTGGTCGGCTGTGCGCGGCGGCCGGGTTTCTTTGCGCTTTTGGCTGACTGTGCGCGGCGGTCGGGTTTCTTTGTGTTCTTGGCCGGCTGTGCGCGGCGGTCCGCTGAGGCCGTTACACGCACGCGCTGTCGTTTGCGGTGGGGGCGGCGTTCTGATGCCAGTGGGAGTCCGGCGCTACAGGCGAGAATAGCGATCTGAAATACAAGGAGTTGATTCGATCTTGAGAATCTAGACATGCCGGGATCCTCGACAAGTATACGGGCTCTTTCCGTTTGCCTGGCTTTGTAGCCTGGTTGGTTTGAGCCGTCTTTAGTGGGCAAGTCACTCGGTGAAAGTGGCTTCCGGTGCTTCGTGCGCTGCCACTGGTGGAGAAGGAGAGGAGCGACTGGCTTCAGTCACAATTGTAGGAGTGTTTCTTTCGGACGGCTATGGGGTTTTCAATGCCATGCTGTGATTCCAGCGTGCGAATCTGAGAGGGACGAAATATTCCGCGTTGTGAACCACGAATATTGTTTCGCTAACACACTGTTGCATTGGCGTCCGCAGTTCGTAGCCATTCGTGGCTGAATTTGCCAGTTTCCAGTTCCGTGGTTTTCTGGAACCCTGTGAAGCCGGATCCTATATTGATGAGCCGTTGTTCCTCTCAAACGCGTCTGCTTTGCAGAGTATTGTTGTGACCATAAACTATGTCTGGCTGAACAACTTCTGGAGCATAATATGAATAACCAGATTCAACGTCGTCGCTTTCTACAGGCTTCTAGTGGACTCGTGGCAGGGGTTCCCTGTCTTGCTGCGAGTCGTGTCCATGGCGCCAATGAACGCTTGAACATTGGAGTGATTGGAGTGGGTGGCCGAGGTGCCAGTGATCTTGCTGGTGTTGCCAGTGAGAATATTGTGGCAATTTGTGACGTCAATGAGGCCACGCTAGATTCGACAGCGGTGAAGTTTCCGGGCGCTAAAAAGTACTCGGACTATCGGAAGTGTCTTGAACAAAAAAACCTTGATGCGGTGGTGATCGCTACCCCCGACCACCATCATGCACCCGCGACAACACGGGCATTGAAACGTGGTTTGCATGTCTACTGTGAAAAACCTCTGACCCATACGGTACAAGAAGCTCGAGTTGTTGCAGACTTGTCACGAAAAGCTGGCGTTGCAACTCAAATGGGAACCCAGAATCACGAGCATCCGGGCTATTTGCGGCTGGTGGAATTATTGCAGAGTGGCGCCATTGGACCTGTTCATGAAGTGCATGTTATCACCGATCGACCAGGAAAATTTTGGAAGCAAGGTCTGGTGAAGCCAACAGAGCAGCCTGAGGTGCCAGCGCACTTGAAATGGGATCTTTGGCTTGGACCTGCCGCCCAACGCAGTTACCACCCTGCCTACGTACCTTTCAAGTGGCGCGGCTGGTGGGACTTTGGTTGTGGAGCGATCGGAGACATGGCCATTCATTTA
This sequence comes from Planctomycetaceae bacterium, assembly GCA_002724245.1. Taxonomy (GTDB): domain Bacteria; phylum Planctomycetota; class Planctomycetia; order Pirellulales; family Pirellulaceae; genus UBA9264. Next base: position 18,339 of record PBOG01000203.1, on the reverse strand, counting down.
ATGGATCCAGCGTTCTGGGCTTTGAAACTCGGGGGGCCAGTCAAGGTGACTTCTACGGGACCCAAACCACACCCGGCAAGTGGTCCTGTTTCAATGGTTACTCGGTTTCAGTTTGGCCAACGCGGCGAGTTGGCGCCCGTGGATGTGTATTGGTATGAGGGAATTGCAAAGCCGAAGGCTGATATTGCGCGTGAGTTGCCAATGAATGGTTCACTCTTCATTGGCAAGAAGGGTCGGATTAGCATCCAGCATGGGGCCTTCCCGGTTCTGCTACCGAAAGAAGAGTTTGCTGATTTCAAGCCTCCAGCACCGTACCTTCCAGAGTCTCCGGGACATCATCGGCAGTGGATTGAGGCTTGCAAGACGGGACGCGGTACAGGCAGCAATTTCCAGTATGCTGGTCCCTTCACTGAGATCGTTCTGCTGGGAAATGTTGCATATCGAGTCGGTGAGACAATTGTCTATGATCCAGAAAAAATGGCGGTGACGAACGTTGCCCAAGCCAATTCTCTGCTCGCCAAATCTTATCGCAAAGGTTGGGCTTTATAGACGCTTTGTCGCTCCAGTAAAGAAGCGATGGGGTGGTAAATCGAGCCGGCAGGGAATCGAACGTGCTGACAAGGCACTGTCAGTAGCCACTCGGGCTGCGGGGCGACTTGTGAGTGGTAGCCGGCTTGGTACCCTGGCTAGCGTAGAGTCGATGCAGCGCTATTGGGCTTCGACGTTTGAGTCATTTCAAACAAGTGTGTCGCCTGTGATCCGAGGAATCCTTCGAAACGGTGTGATTCTCCAGATCGGGAGTCGATCACGCTGCCACGTTCGGCCAGTTCAAAATAGGCGTACGGCCGTTCGATTTCGATGATTTGGCCCTTTTCAAAAACGGGTACTTTTACGATGGCAGATTCTGTCGAAGTCTGTCGCAACTTGGATCCAACTGCACCTTCAATCGTTGGTTTCATCGGAACACCCGCTTTTCGCAAGGCGTTTGTGGTGCGATCGATGTCAGCCAGCGCGTCTGTGGTGTGCGCATTGATTAATGCGGTGAAGTGGTTTACTGAGAATCCGTGCACACCAACCCACGCGGCGTATTGACTTGCCTGGCTCAGGCGCTCCAGATGGAGCCGGTCTGGAGCAGGCCAGGGCAGTCGGTGAACGAACCCAAGCAGCTGGTTCATTAGTGTCGTGCGTGCATCAATCCCAAGGTCCTCGAGGCCGCCTAGTTGTCGCAGGTGCTGGTCATTGATTGGTAGTTTGGCTTTGCCGACAAATTGGTAGATGATGCTGGCGACCGAGGGCTCGAGTTCCCATGTTCTTAGTTCTGAGATAAACAACTTAGGTAACGCTGCGTTGGTGTGTTGCAGATGCACTGCATTGAGATGTTTGTCGTCGAATGAGTAATTGCCAGCAACAGAGTACCCGAGCGTTTCAAAGATCCGCGTCAGGAGTGTCATGCCGATATAGGGCTGCTGGCATGCATAGCATCGGAAGGCGATATGGTCATTGCAAAACGTATCACCTGATTGAGCGATCAGTTGCTCGTATTGTCCTGCGTATGGCACGCGTTGGCGATATTGATTCCACAACTGATCGAAGAGGTCGACAAGGAATTGTTCACCGATATTACGTACATTTACATGGCGATGCGGTCCAGCGCCTGCGGGGTCAATGTTCATCGGGTAGAGGGTTCTGAGTAGGTTGCGGTCTTGTTATCGGAACTGCTTTAATTTGCGGAGAAGCTCGTGGAATAGGCCGGCCGTCGAGAAGAAACGGGCTAGTGCCTCAGGTTATTTTTCTCTTTGCCTGTCAACAGTGAAGGAATCGGAGCCCGCTCGCTTTACTCGCGAGTGATCCATTGTTCGTATTGGATCATTGCGCTTAACGCGTGCTGAACGTAGTCGATGCGGATCTCACCAGCACGCCGCTTCAGTTCAGCGTCATCAACCGCATCACCAGTCGGGATAAAGGAAATCGCACAGGGAATGCCGCCTTGCAAAGGTCCGCTTTGTACCTGGCAACGAAGCAGATACTGGATGCCGTAAGCGACGACTTCGTCGAGTTGTTGTTCGAGCCGATAATCGTTGGGATCGAGAATGTTCAACGCTGCCAGGAGTCCTTCCAGGCGAATCGATGTTGGGGTGGTGCGGCCATCCTCAACAAAGCAACCGCGAAGTAATGGGTTCGACAGGAAAGGACGCTGGTCTTCGGCCATGCGTTTGCAGGTGCGCCGAACGTGCTGCATAAGGTCAGCACGCAGCTCATGAGAATTGTCCCGCTCGAGTATTGGTTTAAGTTGTTTCGCGGCAAGTAACATCCAATGGTCTGGGCGGACAGATGGACTCTGCTGCTGGCTTTTTGCCAGAAAGCTAAGTGCAGCTGATGCGGCCTGCAGCCAACGTTCGTCAGCATCGATCTTGTACAGGTTGAGTAAGCCTAGAGCCGCTTCTCCGGGATAATAGAGAGAGTGCCAGGTCGCGTCGGGACCTGTGGTGCGAAAATATTTTGAATAGAAGCTGCCGTCTGGACGTTGCATCGAATGGACGAACGACGCGAGCCCACGGAGTTCTTCCAGCTCAGAAAAGCCAGGATGAATCTGTTCCAGCCCAACCAGAGCAACTAAACCCAATCCAGCTCCCCCTAATTTGGCTTGGGCCGGTTGGCCGGAGTGGTTCATTTCAGGCAGTGACCAGATTGCTAACAGGTCAGGCTGCCTTTCCAGTGGTGCCAGCGTTTCTTTGCGCAGAAAGCGGGCAGCTTTGAGAAGTACCTCGCGTGTGCGTGAGTCAGGCGAACGCTCGTAAGACATTTCCAGCGCGTAAAGTGTGCCGGCGTGTCTGAGGATGTTGTATTCTGGCTTGATCTCTTGTGTCTTGTCCTGGTGTACACAGTACGTGAATTGTCCGCTCGGTTGGCACGCCTCATTGAGATAGGACGTCGCCAGCTGTATTGCTTTGGCCAGTTGTTTGGGATCGACTCGGGCCGTCGACCAATTGATCTTCGTTGTGTTGCCACGCCGCAACATTTGAAGCGATTTGTTCTTGCTCGGTATCCGCGATTGCGACTCTGGCTGGTGTGAAGCTGTGTGGTCATTGGACGCGATTTCAGGCTGGCGCGCGCAGCCCAGGTGAACCAACAGGCCGATCAGCAGCACGGATTTGGTTATGGTTCGGCGAGACATGGCATCCGAAGGCCGAGTAGACAGGGTGGAGATACTCGATGGGATGAGATCTGCCTGGTCGAGGCAGGACCAACCTCGTTCATTATAAGTTATCGGCGATTGTGGGCTCTGCGTTGATCCTCCTGCGAGATTCAAGCAGCCCGAGTGTTATTTACCATTTCCTCGACGTTGTCAGTTCGTGAAATTACCACAATTCCTTCGTCACTTATGGCGAATCCGCTTTGGCGATCACGGTCGATGTCCAATCCGATTTCCACGCCTGCGGGGATACGTACACCTTTGTCGATGATGGCATTGCGCACAGAGGCCCTGCGTCCAATGTCGACACCTTCGAAGAGAATCGAGTCTTCGATGTTAGAGAAACTATTAACCCGCACTCGCGGACCGAGGATGCTGCGGGTCACAGTACTTCCGGAGACAACCGTTCCATGGCAGACAATGCTGTCGATTGCCATTCCACAGCGGTCTACTTCCCCACGGCTGCCAAACACAAACTTGGGAGGTGGCAGAATCGGCTGGTGCGTGCGGATAGGCCAGCGGTCGTCGTACATGTTCAAGAGTGGATCGATCGCGATTAGATCCATGTTGGCTTCGTAATAGGCGTCGACAGTACCGACGTCTCGCCAATACGCGTCCTGCTTGCGATTCTCGTCTTGAAATGGGAAAGCAAAAACTCGGCGTGACCGGATAATGGACGGGATGATGTCGCGTCCGAAATCATGACTACTCGTGCGTTCAGTAGCGTCACGGCAGAGTTGTTCAAACAGAAAGCGAGCTGAGAAAACATAGATTCCCATGGATGCCATTGCGTGTTCGTTGTCACCCGGAATGAGTTTGGGATGGTCGGGTTTTTCTTCGAATTCCAGGATGCGTTGGTTACTGTCTACCTGGATAACACCGAATTGGCGAGCTGCTTCTTGCTTGACCTGCAAAGCTCCAATCGTCAAATCCGCATTGTTGGCATGGTGGTATTCAACCATGCGTTGGTAGTTCATTTTGTAGATGTGATCGCCAGAGAGCACAATCACGTAATCGGGCTGCTCTTTTTCGAGCGTATAGATGTTCTGATAAACTGCGTCAGCAGTTCCCTGGTACCAGTGTTCATCGATTCGTTGTTGCGGCGGTACGACGTCAATAAACTCGCCTAATTCGCGCGAAGTATAGGATTGCCAGCCGTGATTAATGTGGCGATCCAGGCTCATCGCCTTGTATTGCGTTAACACCAGCATCTTGCGGATGCCACTGTTGATGCAGTTGGATAGCGTGAAGTCGATGATTCGGTACGTCCCGCCAAATGGGACGGCCGGTTTTGCCCGATCTCGGGTAAGCGGGTCCAGCCGTGAACCTCTACCACCCGCCAAGATTACTGCTGCAGTATTTTGCATGGGAATGCTCCGTCACTCACCACTACTCCCGGCTGTGTTTTTCAACCATCCATGCCGGATTTCTCAAACCGGCTATCGTAGCAACTAACCGACTTTTTGTCAGTTCGCTGTTTTTGCTAAGCTTCGTATCGCGTGTGCCAAACGATCAGCCAGTGTTGCGGAAGCCAGCGTTTCGCGTTGGATTGATTCTTGCAGGTACGGCACACAGGGAACTTGTCGATGTCACATTTAGAAGGCGCGGCATCCCTTTCCTGACAAAAGCCATTTGATCCGGGTGGCCGGTGAGTCTGGTGCTGTTGCTGGGACCCAGCGTCAAAGCGATAGTATAGGGAGTGGACTGTGCTTCTCGAGAGACACCGGGGCCGTGTTATTAACGCGAGATTGGGCAGAATGATGTTTGAAAAGTCGTGCTACTGGGTTCTCTCCTGTTCGCTTGTTTTTGTGGGTGCGGCAAACCTGGCTGCGGACGACTTGGATGCGGGGAGCTCGGCATTTTTCGAAAAACGTGTGCGGCCAGTGCTAGTCCAACATTGTTATGAATGTCATGGCGATGGTATCGCGGAAAGTGATTTGCGCGTCGATTCGCGAGCAGGACTGCTGAGAGGCGGCAAACGTGGCGCCGCCATCGTTGCTGGTGTAGCGGCACAGAGCCTGCTGATCCTGGCGATTAATCATGCTGATCAGCTGCACATGCCTCCCAAGTCGAAGATTCCCACCGCCGAAATTCGCGCTCTAACTGCCTGGGTGGATGCTGGAGCGCCTTGGCCGAATGCTCCGAAAGAACGTTTAGAGGAACCTTTGAACGCCGTGGAGGTGCAGGGGGTGACCAGGCAACAACGCCAGTTCTGGTCATTTCAACTGCCGGTTGCGTTTGCCTTGCCGCCGCTACATGAGCAATGGGACGTGCGTTCTCCAGTGGATGTCTTCGTGCAGGAGGCTCTCGGAGCAAACCAGCTCAAGCCTGCCCCACGAGCCACGAAACGCGTGTTGTTACGCCGGGCCAGCTTTGATTTGACGGGCTTGCCTCCTGCGGTCGGAGAGATAGGGAGGTTCGTGGAAGATGTTTCTCCGGACGCTTTTCCTAGAGTGCTAGATCGTCTCCTGGCGTCTCCGCGATATGGTGAACGCTGGGGCCGTCACTGGCTCGATGTTGCCAGGTATGCCGACTCCAATGGCTTGGATGAAAATCTGGCGTATGGCAATGCCTTTCGCTACCGCGATTATGTGATTTCTGCGTTCAACCGAGACAAGCCCTACGACGACTTTGTTATTGAACAATTGGCTGGTGATCGGTTGGCTGACGGTGATTCAGGAGCTACCGAAGAACGTATCACAGCGACCGGATTCTTGTCGCTCGGAGCCAAGATGCTTGCCGAAGATGACCCGGTCAAGATGCAGATGGATATCGTTGATGAACAGCTGGACACTGTGGGAAGAGCTTTTATGGGGCTCACTTTAGGCTGCGCGCGTTGCCATGATCATAAATTCGATCCGATTTCGACAGCGGAGTACTACTCACTTGCCGGGATCTTTAAGAGCACATCCACGATGGAGAATTTCAACGTCGTGGCGCGCTGGAAGGAAGTGCCATTGGCACGACCCGATGTCATTGCGGAGCAGGCAGTACACGATGCTCGCGCCGCCACCCAGCAGCAGAAAATTCTCCAGCACGAAACGCGGATTCGTAATGCGACATTGGATCGGGCGCGACTTCACGCAGGTGAGTATTTGCTGGCGGCCGTGCGGTTTCAGATGTCGACTCAGCAGCTGGCCCAGGCAGAAGTTTATGGCGACGCGGTGGACGCTGTAAGGAAATTACGAGGCCAGCAGGTTGAAGCAGAGAATTTCTCTCGCGGTAACGTTCAAAAGGACTTTAATACCTATGGGGCTGGGATTGGCGTGCTGGTCAATCAAGGACAAACGCCGAATTTTGTTGAATACGATGTCCACCTGGAACACACAGGCAACTACCAGTTTGAGATGCGTTACGCCGCCGCCGCCGCACGCCCATGCTTGCTTATGATCAACGGGAAGACGGTGAAGTTAGATGCTGCTGGAAAGGTTACTGGCTCCTGGAATCCCGACGGGCAACACTGGGCTGTCGAGGGGTTTTACAGGATGAATGCCGGGAAGAATGTCGTTCGCATTGAACATCCTCGCTTTTTTCCGCATATAGACAAGTTTAACCTTATCCCTTCAGAAATTTCGTTGCCCGGTCAGGGAATGCTGCGTCCCTTGGGGGAGAACTATCATCCGAAGGCGCAATTGATCAAACGCTGGGTCGATTACCTCGGCGGTATTGAACGCCAATCAGATCCGCTATTTGCAGCCTGGCACGCGTGGTTATCAGACAACCCACTTGAAACCTTGCAGGATGAGTCCGCCCGTTTTCGCGACGAGTTATTGGGTGGCGTGACGGTTGGTTCTCTTCGTGAATTGGCTCAACGATACCAGACTGCTTTCAGTCGTGTGAGTCAAAGCCGTTCTCCCAAATCGTCTGGACGACCGGAAAAAGAAGCGGCTGGTACATCGTTTGAGCAGGCGATCGAGCACGTCTTGTTTGACGAAACTGGTCCGTTTGGAAAGTACGATTTGGAAGAGGCAGACTATACTCCGAGTGAAGATGTGATACGCAAGCAGTTACTTGCAGAGAAACAGGATCTGGAAAAGGCCCGGCCGCAATTTCCCTACGTAATGGCAGTATCAGACGGCAAGGTCGAGGATTTGCGTATTCACATTCGCGGCAGCCATGTCACTCTGGGAAGCCGTGTTCGACGACAATTTCCTCGCGTTTTGTCGACAGGCAATCCGCCGCAGATTGAAGATAGCAGTAGCGGTCGCCTGGCATTGGCGCGATGGTTGACTTCACCAAGTCACCCTTTGACGGCTCGCGTCATGGTGAATCGTATTTGGCAGGGTCATTTTGGTAAGGGGCTGGTGCGTTCTCCCGACAATTTTGGCAGTCTTGGCGAGAGGCCGGTACACCCTCGCTTGCTTGATTTTCTGGCGCTTCGATTCATGGCGAAGGGCTGGTCGCTCAAAGCCATGCACCGCCTGTTAATGACATCAGCGACGTGGCAAATGAGTACTGAATTTGATCCGAAATCTGCCAGCATTGATCCGGAGAACAGGTTCTGGTGGCGGATGAATCGCAGACGACTGGAGGCGGAGTTGATTCGCGATACTATCTTGGTGATGGGCGATTCGCTGGATCTCAGTATGGAAGGAACATTGTTGCCAACGGCAAACAGACAATATGTTACCAGCACTGCAAATGTGGATCCGGTAACGTATACATCGATCAGGCGGTCGGTTTACTTGCCAGTGGTACGAAGTGCACTCTACGATTTGTTCCAGGCATTTGATTTTGCCGATCCCAGTTATCTGAGTGGCCAGCGCCAAACGACCACGGTTGCTCCCCAGGCGCTCTTTTTGATGAACAGTCAATTAGTTGCAGAGCAGATGCGGTTGATGGCGCAGCGACTCATGGAAGAAAACGAGGGTGACCTCCAAAAAGTCGAGGCTTTGTTTGAGACTGCCTTGGGACGCTTGCCAGACTCCCCGGAACGAGACGAATCATTGGATTACATACGACGTTATGAGCAGGCAGCAAGGGATCGGGGAGCTGATGGACCGACTGCACGCTTGCAGGCCTGGCAAAGTCTTTGTCGAGCCGTTGTTTCAGCTAATGAATTCATTTACGTCGAATAGCTTTCAGGTCTCAACGCGCGCTGTGTTGGGTTGCAGACTTTTCATCCTGTTGAGGTAGATTCTGATGAGGCATGGTTGTTATCGTCGAGAACCCGTGTTTTCACGCCGTCAAATGCTCCAGGCGAGCAGCGCCGGGTTTGGCATGCTTGCCATGGCGGATCTTGTCGGTCGTGAAACCCACGCTGGGGCAAGTCCCTTACAGGAGCGCGTACCTCACTTTGCAAGCCGGGCCAAACGGGTCATCTTTTTGTTCATGCACGGTGGACCATCCCAGGTCGATACGTTTGATTACAAGCCACTCCTGAAACGTGACCATGGAAAACCTTTGCCTTTTTCCAAGCCAAGGGTGTTTTCGTCAGCCACGGGGACTCTGCTTGAATCGCCGTGGGCTTTTCGACAGTACGGTGCCTCGGGGACGTGGGTGAGTGATTTGTTTCCCAACGTTGCGCGACACGTCGACGATTTGTGTGTCATCAACTCCATGCATGGTTCTAATTCGCGTCATGGAGGGGCGTTGTTGGAGTTGCACACCGGGAGTGACACATTTGTGCGTCCCAGCATGGGCTCCTGGATTCTTTATGGCCTGGGAACCGAGAACCAGGATTTACCCGGTTACATAACGATTTGTCCGACACTTACGCATGGTGGCGTTAACGCTTACAACTCGGCGTTTCTACCCGCTATTTACCAAGGCACACCTCTTGGTAATGCCAGTATTTCAGCTGACCGGGTTCAGATTCCATTTATTCAGAACGCGGAGGCAACACCACGTGACCTGCAACGCTTGGAGCTGGATTTGGTGCGGGCAATGAACCAGCGTCGCTTGCGTGAAACTGGACCGGACAAATCACTTGAGGCCCGTATTAATTCGTTTGAGCTGGCGTTTCGGATGCAGTCGGCAGCGCCGGAGCTGCAGGATATTAGTAATGAGAGTGAGGCGACCCTCAGATTGTATGGGGTCGATGGCGAGAAGACACGCAATTTTGGACGGCAGTGTCTCATGGCTCGGCGTTTTGTGGAACAAGGAGTGCGATTTATCCAATGCACACACAGCTACAAATGGGATCAGCATGGTGGTTTGAGAGCAGGTCACGAGCAGAACGCTAGTGAAGTTGACAAGCCGATTGCCGGCTTGTTGACAGATCTCAAGCAGCGTGGCTTGTTGGAAGAGACACTTGTATTGTGGGGGGGGGAGTTTGGGCGGACTCCAGTTGCCCAGGGAAACGACGGCCGCGATCACAATCCGCAGGGTTATACAATGTGGCTTGCGGGCGGAGGGGTTCGCGGCGGATTGACCTACGGACAGACAGATGACTACGGATATTTCGCGGCAGTCGACAAAGTCCATTTGCATGACCTGCATGCAACGATTTTGCATTTGCTGGGGTTGGACCACACCAGGCTGACCTATCGTTACGCGGGTCGTGACTTTCGCCTGACAGACGTCTATGGCGAAGTAGTCCACGACCTTTTGGCCTGATGCCAGGTTTGGAGTTGACTGCCATGTATGTTAGCTGTCTTGGTGCTGGGGCTCCGGTGTCTCAATCAGGACACGCTCAACTCTGGTCCGAGTTGCTTTCAGGACGCTAATTTGTAGTCCGTCTACTTCGATGGCCTGGCCTACTTCCGGAATTGACCCCAGATCGTGGAGAATCAGTCCGGCAATAGTGTCGTAATGGTCTGACTCGGGAAGATTGAAGCCAAATTCTTCATTGAGCTCATCGACATGTGCCTTGCCAGTGACTTCGAGCCCGCGATCTTCACGGACGATGACTTCGGCCTCTTCTTCACGATCATGTTCGTCGACGATTTCACCGACGATCGTTTCGAGCGCATCCTCAATCGTGACTACGCCTGCCACGGCCTGGTACTCGTCGACGACGACCGCCATGTGATTTCGATGCCGCAAGCACTCGCGTAAGAGGTCGTCGACGGGCTTGGTTCCGGGTACAAACCAGGTGGTTCGCAATAGTTCTCCAACAGTGCGTCGTAGTTGTTCAGGTGACTTTGAGAGTTCTGGGAGCAGGTCCTTGACGTACAGGATGCCTTCGATGTGATCGAGGGTGTCACGATAGACCGGAATTCGCGTGCGCCGTACACGAATCACAAATTCCAACACTTCATTCCAGGGGAGACTGATATCTAATGCATCCATGTCTGAACGCGGTGTCATGATGTCTAACACGTCCGTATCACCGAGTTCCATTACACCCTCGATCATCTCGCGGGCGTCTTCTTCAATCAGACCTTCATGGGTTCCTGCTGTGACCATTGTTCGAATTTCTTCTTCAAACGCTTCCTCTTCCTGGTCGGCACTTAATGGTTGATCCGCTAAACGCCGTAAAATGGCATCAACAATGAATCCGCCGGATGTAAGCGGCACCATCATGTAAGCCAAGATCTTCCAGAATTGCCAGGTGTGCCACAAGAAACGAGCCGACCAAAGCCGTGTCACGGCAACGGGAATCCAGGTAGTCGCCGCGGAAAGCAAGACGGTTGTCGACAGGATCAGTAGAAACACATGCACCAAATCCGGCGCCTCGGAAGATACACCTTCAAGCATGGCACAGGCTGCGGTAATCAGAAAAGACGCGGTCGCTAACAATCGTAGCGATTGTGCGCCGAGCGCAACAGACTCACACCTGGTGATGATCTCGTGGAACAAGTCGCGACGCTGGTAGCGACGACATATTAATTCGAGTCGACGGCGTGAAAAATCACGCAATACCCTGGCGCCAGTTGCCGCGAATCCGGTGATCGAGAGCGCGATGACGGAAGTCAATATTAGATTCACTGTGGCGCATCACCTCCGCTCAGGTGGGATTGTCCAGAATGTGCTGGTTAAGATTGGTCAGTGTCGTCAATCGGTTGAACCTCCAGGCCGAAATGTTGGAGGTATTTGCTCTCGTATTGCCGCATGGCGGTACGGTCTTCTTCATTCTGGTCATCAAGGCCAACCAGATGCAATAATCCGTGGATGATGTAGAGCAACAATTCGTCACAGAACGATCCGCCGTTTTGAGCCGTAAGTCGTGCTGCAGTTTCGGCACTAGCGATAACTTCACCATCAAATTGATTCGATTGTTGCTGATAGACGAAACTTAACACATCGGTCGGATAATCGTGGCCGAGGTAGCGCCGATTCAACTCGTGGATGGTGGTGTCGTCGACAATGGCGAGGCTCACACTGCCCGCTCGTATTTCGAAATCGGCCATGATCAGGCGAGCCGCTTCCGACAGCCGATGATCAGGAGTGGTGGTTGATGCGTCAGTTAACTCGATGGTAAGAGCTTCATTCGCGGTTGCATGCTCTTGCGAAGACGTCTGTTTTTCCCGAGACATTATCGTGCATCGTACGAAATGGTCATTGCCAACGGTGAGAATCTAGAATCTCAAACATCCGAAGGCGCCTATGTTACATGGATTCTGTGAAAGTCGCGAATAGACAGCCTGTTTTGCCATGGAATGCCAGTCCGGCTGCAACGCATTGCCCAGCGGTGGCGAGAGTCTTCGATCCTGATTTCATCTGGTTTGCCGACGCTTTTTGTTGGTTTGTGTTGGAGCCTGGTCTTCGTACGCCTCGACAATTTTCTGGACCAGGGGGTGGCGAACAATGTCCGATTTGTGCAGCTGAATCTGTGCGATTCCCGGGATTTTCTGCAGACGTTTCAATGCATCCGTCAAACCACTACGTGACGGTGTGGGCAAGTCAATCTGGGTTACATCTCCGGACACCACGATCTTGGAATGTTCTCCCATTCGAGTCAGGAACATCTTCATCTGTGCTATCGTCGAATTCTGTGCTTCATCCAGAATGATGAATGCGTTGTTTAGCGTTCTGCCGCGCATGTAAGCTAAGGGCAGTACTTCAATCACTTGCTGCTCCATGAATTGACGAATTTGTTCGTGGTCAATCATCTCGCGCAAGGCGTCCAGCAACGGTCGTAGATAAGGGTTGATTTTCGATTGCATATCGCCTGGCAGGAATCCTAGATTTTCACCTGCTTCGACGGCCGGTCGTACGAGGACAATCTTGCGTACTGTTTGTTGCTTGAGGGCTTCGACAGAAAGTGCGACTGCCAGATACGTTTTCCCGGTACCTGCTGGTCCGACGGCGAACGTCAGGTCGTTGCCACGGATTGCCTGGACATAACGGGCCTGACCTGGAGTGCGTGGTTGAATTTGTCGAGCCGCTTCAATGACGTCGATGGGAGATTCGGCCAGGTGCTGCTTTTGGCCGGTAATTCGCGCCAGGAGATGGGAAACCTCCAGTGAGGTGATGGATTCCTTTCGCTCAGCGCAGGCCTTGAGCTGTTCGAGAACTTCAGTCGCCTGTACGACGGCGGGATCTTTTCCGCGGACTCGGATTTCCCCATTTCGGTGTGTGATTGTGACACCCAGAGATCTTCGAATCAGATGCAGGTGTTGGTCACGAGTCCCGAACAAGGGCAATACCAGGTCCGGCTCGGAGAGCGAAATGGTAGATTCCGACATCAGGCTTGCCTGGTCGTTCTGCGCGTCATTCAAAATGGGTTTGCCTGTCATCACACTAACTATAACGGATTGTGCTGGTAAGATCCGTTGATTGGAACTCACTGGCGATATTGTTGCAACGGTAGTGAGAGTGCGGAACAGTCCAGGTGTAGCGCTTCCTGCCCACAGCCCACAGGTCCTTAATGTGAAACCGCATCGAGGGGATGCTGTGGTGACACGTGCGGTTTGCTACGATTATGAAAACGGTTGAAATTGGCGCGAACTTTCGGGGAAATACAACTATGAAATTTGCATGTAAGACACCCTTCAGTCAGCGCGTCAGGTTCTTGATGCTGTTGGTTTGTTGTATGTCAACTTGTCAAGTAACCGCGCAGGAGCCTTTGGTATTGGAGACAGGAATGGCTCGTGTGACGGTCGCGAGTGCCGGTGGAGGCCTGATTGAGTTCCGTTTGCGCGATCACGCACTGAATCCGCTCAATTGGAGAGTTACTCCGGATTTGGAGCCGCCTGTTGCCTCAGGGAAACCCTATTTGCAGGGACATTTTCTCTGTCTCGACCGCTGGGGTCCGCCAACCGAAGCAGAGCAGAAGAGAGGAATGCCGTTTCACGGAGAAGCCCCTCGCGTGGTGTGGCAAATACAAGACAAGCCAGTACAGCGAGATGGTTTGGTGGTTGCCTCGATGGGTTGTCGACTTCCGTTGGCGGGGTTCAAGGTCCAGCGCGCGTTGTCACTGGGGGCCTCCGCTCTACTGGTCAAAGAGCACGTAACAAACGTCAATCCGCGCGGCCGAATATACAATTGGGTTCAACATCCATCGATCGCGCCACCATTTCTGGCTAACGAGACAGTGGTCGATTCCAATGCACAGCAGGGGTTTTTACAGGACAATCCTGTTCCAACGGACCATCAGAAAGCGTCAAGGTGGCCGGCTGTACGGATCAACAGGCAGCAAGTCAACTTGCGTCGATTCGTCGATGATGGAGACGATGGACACGATGTCAGCTCTTTTGTGTTTGCCGACACAACGACGCTCGGCTGGGTTACCGCGTCGAACCCGAAGGCTGGATTGTTGATTGGATACGTTTGGAAAACGAGCGACTATCCCTGGTTGAATATTTGGCGTTATCGCCATGAGGGTAAAGTTGCGGCACGGGGCCTTGAATTTGGGACGACGGGCTACCATCAACCATTTCCAGCCTTGGTACGCGAGCAGAACATACTGGGCAGAGCGTTGTTTGAGTACATTGATACAGGAGAGACGATTACAAAATCGTATGTTGTCTTCGTGACGAAGCTGCCTGCGAATTTTCTCGGAGTGGCGCGATTGGAATATCAGGGTAAGGAAATTCGGATTCTGGAGCGGGGAAACGATGGCCCGCGCCGCCTCAGCGTCGCAATCAAGCATTGGCTGAACTGATGCCGTCGTGGCATTGCTGTTGCAACGCTCATGAACGGCGATTCGGAAGCCATGTTGGATGGCTCTGGTTCCCGTCTGGCTTGACATCTTCAGTGCCACTGGGGCGCTTCTGTTGCCCAGAAGCAACAGCCGCTTGCTGTCGTCTCTAATCACCGGTTGAGCCGTCTGGCAGGAGGCGGCACAAATTTGTTTACCGGCCGGGAGAGCCAACTCGGGGTGTTGATCCGCGTCTTTGTGTTTCTGCCACAAGGCTATGCGCGTTGCAGCGTGTTGAGGATGGTGGCCCAAGTGTTTTTCCGTTGTTACTTGCCACACAGGGAGGTCTCTGCGATGGCCTCCCTGTAACTCCGAGATTCCCTGGACGCCCCGCAGGTCCGTTTCTTGTCCTCACGCCGATTTCGAACGTAGTGATTGAATCGATTGTGCTGGGGGAGATTGTTGGCTTGGAGGATTGCCCCTGTTGCGTGTATTGCGACGGTTACAGGTGTCGGTCCAAAGGACGACGCAGGGCCAAAGTCAGATTCGACAAACTCCGAAAATACATGTGGGCGGAAACCGTTACATGTCGTCTTGATTTCAGTGCAACGTCACCATGATCTCATTGGACCGCAGACAGTTTGTCGGCGCATTGCTAGCTAGTGAGGCCTCTTTGCGATTTGCTCGCGGTGGTGCGCCGCGTCTGAAGAAAGACGAGAACCGGTCGATTGTGTTAGCAGACGGCAGGAGACTCGGATTTGCCGAATATGGTGATCCAACTGGTACACCCATTCTATATTTCCACGGGTTGCCTGCGTCACGTCTGGAAGCGCGGTTCACCGCTGAACAGGCACAGACTGAAAAGTGTCGGCTGATTTCTGTTGATCGTCCTGGAATCGGTCTTTCTGATCCTCTCAGGGGAAGAAATATTGCGGACTGGCCGTCCGATGTATTGCAATTATTGGATCACTTGAAGCTCGGTCGGTTCGCAATGATTGGATTTTCTTCTGGCGCCCCGTACGCGCTGGCTTGTGCCGCACAGTTTTCCGAATCGTCGAAGCGGTCGACATTGGGAGCAAACCGGTCTATTTGTACAATGATCATCAGTGGAGTTGGTCCGATTGGGTTAGTGGAGAGTACCGCCGATCCTTATTGGCAGATGGTCAGTCGCCGTCCTCGGCTGGCTGAAAAATTGTTGCAAGTGGGGGCTTCGCTGGCGTCACGAAATCCACGGATTGTCATGGAGCGGATCAATCGAGGCATGGCCCAGACGAGAGATCTTTTGGCTTTGGAGCCTCGATTTGAGCAGATGGCGATTGACGCGTTCCTGGAGGGTACGCGGCAGGGGGCACGTGGGATTGTGGCTGATGCCAAGACGCTAACCCAACCGTGGCGGCTGCGGCTGAACCGTTGTCGGGGTGAAGTCTATTTCTGGTACGGTGTCGATGATCGGATTACACCCCCCGCGATTGGCGAATACTTGTCCGAGCAGATTCCTCAGGCCACCTTGTATCTATTGCCCGGGGAATGTCACTATTCCATGCCATTGGGCGTGAATGTGGCAAGCGTTCTCGGGGCTTGTCGCTCCTGTGTATGCGATGCGTAGGCCCGGAATTCTTGAATGGATGTTTCCAGTCACGGAGACTGGCTCGCTGAATGCCGGGGCCCACGATTGGTTGGGGGCTGTCTGAATTGCGGCAGCTTGCGCACATCCGAATCGCAATTTTCCTCGAGGGTTGAGGATTGAGCCTCCAGGCTTGCAACCAAGGAGCCCGCAGGATTATTGCCTGCCATGCTTCCCGTAATGACCCCAGCAGGCGACATGTTGTTCCTAGCACACCTGGTTGTGGTAGATTGCACCAGGCTGCACTCGCTTGCTGCGATCAGTTCTCGTGCGCGTCCAGCCGCGGAGGTCACACGGCCGTTGTCGATGCCATCCTCGAGGAATTTGAAATGTACAGGTCACGCGTCTGGTTTTGTTTGCTTGCGGCCATGACAGTAGGAGCGTTCGCTAGGGAAAACACGTTGTTGTCTCACGATGTGTCGCTTCACAAGCATCTGCATGCGCGTCGTTTGGCACGGGCCAAGGCGCATGCGCTGACGGCAGCCGGGAAGGGCAGGGTGTCTGCTCAGGCGGAGTCGCAAGAAAAGTGCCAGTTAACGATCGAGCTGATCGATAGTCAGACTCGGGAGCCATTGTTTGGGCTTGTCCGACTATCCAATCTGACCACCGGAGACCATTTGGCGCTGACGGGTGCAATCGCCCGGGATATGAACTGGTACGTTGCCGATCCAGCCGCGCCGCTGGTGATATCAGCAGTATCACTCCAGATTGAAGCGTTGCACGGAATCGAATACGCACGTGCTGTTCGGTCTATGGACCTCCGTGGAGTCAGGAAGGCGAAGGTCTCGATTCCGTTAAAGCGCATTTACGATCCGAGAGCTGAAAAATGGCGAAGTGGAAACACCCACTTGCATTTGATGAAAATGACCCATGCAGAAGCAGTGCGGTACCTGCGAAACGTACCTCGAGCGGACGGTTTAGACTTGGTATTCGTGTCTCACTTGAGACGACTTCCTGATGAACGACATTACATTACCAATGAAATCGTTGAAAACAGCTTTCAGGGAGGTGCTCTGAAACGTTTGTCGCAAGGGCCAACCCGATTTGGTAATGGTCAAGAGCATCGACACAATTTCGGTGCGTACGGTGAAGGTTACGGGCATGTCATGCTGTTGGATCTGCGCAAGCTGATACGTCCAGTGAGTATTGGTCCGGGGATCATGAATGGTGAAGGTAGCGATGGTATTCCGTTACAGCGTGGTATTCGCCTGGCTCGTAAGGATGGGGCGACGGCGATTTGGTGTCACAACACATACGGATTTGAGGATGTAGCGAATTGGGTCTCAGGTGAATTGCATGCACAGAACATCTTTGATGGAAGTCCCCAAGGCAGCTACCAGGACTCTTTCTATCGCTATCTCAATTTAGGCATGAAGGTTCCGTTTTCTACTGGCACAGATTGGTTCCTTTATGATTTTTCCCGCGTGTACGTTCCGGTTGCCGAGGAACTTACTCCAGAATCCTGGCTCAGGAACTTGCGCACCGGCAAGAGCTACATTACCAACGGGACTTTTCTTGAGTTTGAAGTAGATGGTAAATCGTTGGGCGACACCATTCCACTTTCTGGACCACGGACGCTGAAAATTCACGGCAGAGCGGTAGGGCGAAATGACTTCCAGGGTCTCCAGGTGATTCACAACGGTCAGCAGATTCATCACGTCGAGACACGTTCGCACGAGGCGTATTTTTCAGCGGAATGTCGTTTCTCACTGTCCGTCAAGGAATCGGGGTGGCTGGCTTTGCGAATTCCTCTGGAGGCGGGAAAGAACGAGCTGGATAAACCGCTGTTTGCACACACAAGTCCGGTCTACCTTCAGTTGAATGGGAAGTCTGTGTTCCGTCCCGATGTCGCACGCGATCTGATAGATGAGATGAAAGACAATCTGAAGACGATTCGCTCCAAGGGGAAGTTTGACACAGCGGAAGAGATGGATGCCGTTTTGCGTGTTCACCTCGACGCTATCGCAAACCTGCAGGCGCAATTGCAGGACCGTTGAGCAGCACGCTGTATGTTGCCGCCGTTGTATTTTGGCGGTTAGCAGCTGCCATGTGGTGGGGATCCTGGTCGTAGTTTCTCAAGCCACATTAGGCCCAGTCGAGGCCCCACACGAAGAGTTCGTTTTCGATGCGGTCGTTAACGCGTTGTCGATTTAAGACGAGCCTCATTTCTGTACCGTGACCTTTTGACGACGCTAGTGGTGCCATCGGTACTTGATGCGCGTGCATGAGAGAAACCAGCTTCGAGTCGGTTCCGAAGACAGGCAGCGGGGCAGCGGGGTCAAGGTGCTGTTCCCGGAGTAGCCTGGCGAGCCCTGCGAGGATGTCATCAGCGCGGCCAGCGTATTCCAGGACACCGTGTTTGTTGACCGCGGTTCCAGTTACAACGTAGGCGTCGACGTTTTCTCTTTGAACGACCCAGGCTCGAATGCCTGGCAGCGACAAGAGCTGACGGAAATCGGCAGGAGAACGTAACATCCGAACCGATTGATGCCGTTGTAATGCCATGATCGCATGCAGATGATCAACCTCAGAATATTTGCGTAATTCAAACGGGGC
>PBOG01000202.1 GCA_002724245.1 Planctomycetaceae bacterium | reverse complement strand
CGGCAATCGCATCCAAGTCATACCTGGAGCACGCATGTTGATGATCGTCGCCAGGAAGTTCACCGCGCCAAGGAGTGACGAGGTGATCAGCATCACCATGCCGATCAGCCAGTAGGTCTGGCCATCGGTCGGTATCACCGTCGCCAGCGGCGAGTAGGAGGTCCAGCCTGCCTGCGCAGCGCCGCCCGGGATGAAGAAGCTCACCGTCATGATCACGCAGCCGAAAAAGAAGGCCCAGAAACTGGCCATGTTCACCCGGGGAAACGCCATGTCCACCGCGCCGATCTGCAGCGGCACCACGTAGTTGCCGAACGCCGCAAACGCCGCCGGCACAATCCCCATGAATACCATAATCGTGCCGTGCATCGCGCCGAATACGTTGTACAACTCGGCGCTCATCACCCCGCCGGGCGCAACGTTGTTGCCGAGCAGCGCCTCCAGCATCGGCCCCACGAACGGAATCGCCTGCCCGTCGTACGCCATCGACCAGCGCATCGTGGCGATCAGGCAAAACCCAAAAAACAGGAATGCCAGACCGCAGAACCCGTACTGCATACCGATGACCTTGTGGTCGGTGGAGAAAACGTACGTCCGCCAAAAACTGTGCGCGTGATGCTCCTCATGCTCGCCATGATGCACCTCGACGGCTCCTTGTGTCCCGGTGGCCTCTGCCTTGTCGCTCATCGTTGATTCAATCCAAAAAAATTCCTCTTTCTCCGGTCGCGGCGCGAACCAAAAGCGGGGGAGCCTATCGGCCCGCCCCCCCGGTTGTCAATCGCGACCCGCCTTCGGCTCAACTTTACACCTTATCGACCACCATCAACCCCAGCAACAGCGGCAGATAGATGATGGAGGCGAAGAACAAAACCCGCGCGCTTGGCCGGTTCATCCGCCGCGAAAACCGCACGGCGGCCCACAAAAACAGCCCACCCAGCAGCACCGCCCCGGCCACGTACACCGCCCCGGTCAACTGCATCGTGAACGGCATCAGGCTCGCGATGCACAAAAAAAGCGTGTGGCTGACCGCCTGCCGGGCGGTCCGCGCCCGCCCCCCCGCCGCGCTGGGCATCATCACGAACCCGGCTTTTTCGTACTCGTCGCGGTACATCCAGGCAATGGCCATGAAGTGCGGCACCTGCCAGAAAAACAAAATCCCGAACAGCATCCAGCCTAGCGGGTCGACCCCGCCCCGGGCAGCGGCCCACCCCATCAGCGGCGGCAGCGCGCCGGGAATCGCCCCGATGACGGTGTTCCACTCCGACTTGCGCTTGAGTGGGGTGTAGAGAAACAGGTACGTGACCAGCGTCACCGCGCCAAGCACCGCCACAAGCAGGTCCACCCAGGCGGCCAGGGCCAGCAGCCCGAAGACCGAGCAGATGCCGCCGAGCAGCAGCGCCGCCTCTGCGCCGACCGCCCCGCTGGGCAACGGCCGCCTCGCTGTGCGTTCCATCCGCGCGTCGTGGTCGCGCTCGAGGTATTGGTTGAGGATCGACGCGCCGGCCGCCAGCAACCCGGTGCCGAGCAGTGTCAAGCCCAGCTTGGTCAAGTTTTGGGCCAAGCCGCCGGTCTCGCCATTCAACCCGACGTAAAACCCGACCAGCGTGGTGATCAGCACCATCGTCGTCAGCCGCAGTTTCACCAACTCGGCAAAGACCGACCAGGCGCTCGCCCGCTCCACCTGTTTTTCCCCGGTCTGTTGAACTGTGTTATCCATCAATAAAATCTACACCGCCACAGTCGCCGCCCGGCCGGCATCTCCGGCCTCGCGCTTGGCCAAGCGCTCCGGCGCATTAGCCGCCCCGGCGACGAATGCGCACCGCTTGGCCGCCATCAGCATCAGGCTGGCCAACGCGAGACATGCCGCGCCCAGCACCACGTGGCCCGTGGCCACGTCCGCCGCCTTGTTGCTCAACAGCGTCCAGACGCCCAACCCGGCCTGCGCGACGATCATCGCCAACAGCGAGAAACCGATCTTTGTGAAACCGTGCGCTTGGCCAAGCGCCCGCCGCGCCTTCACGGCCAGGGCCATGGCCATGGCCAGCGTCGCCACCGCGCCCAGTCGATGCAGCATCTGCAGCCAAACATGCCACGCCAAAATGGCGATGTCAGTGGCGAGGTACGTCCTCGGGTTGCCCTCCGCGTCGTACAACTGGTTCGCGGCGTGGAGGCTCTTTTGCAATTCGTAACGGTCGTCGTTGTACCGGGCAATCGACGCCTCATCGGTCGACGGCCAAACTTGGCCGTGCGCCAGCGGAAAATCCCAAATCGCCAACCCAGCGTGCTGATGCCGCATCGTCGCTCCGAGAAGCAGTTGCACAAAAATCAGGCTGATCACCACCACCAGCCTGCCTTGGATCGCCACAAAACCGGCCCGGTCGTTTCCGCCCGCACAGTGCCACCAACCGCTGGTAACCAGCGCAATTCCGCAAATCAGGATCAGGAACAACTGCGCCACCGCCCCGTGGATCAGGCCAAGGTTCGGGTTGATCTCCGTCACCCGCAACCCGCCGAGGACGCCCTGCCCCACGACCAACAACACGGCCCCGACACCCAGCCGGCGCACCCATTTGCGGTCGTCCTTCACCCATATCCAGATGGCCAGAATGATCGTCAGCAGCCCGACAAACGACGCCACCAGCCGATGCGAATGCTCCTCGAACACCCCAAATTTCCCGAGCCACTGGTCAAACGGAACGAGGAACATGTTGTAGCCGAAGGTATTGGGCCAGTCCGGCACCGCCATCCCCACCCCCTTGCTCGTCACCAGACCGCCGAACCCAATCAGGATGAGCGTCGCCAAAGCCGTGGCAATGGCGAATCGGTGCAACCAAGGGGTGTACTGCGCTCGAGCAGTCATTCAGCGAAGCAAATTGGCCGAATCAGGAACCTCATCCACCAGATTCAGGCCGCGCGGAATGTATCACCCAAACCTAAAGACGGCAACTTGATTGTGAAATAATTCACAAACTCGCCCAACGGCAACACCCTTCCACATGGCCAAGCGGGCCGTGTCCCGCAGAATTTATTCTGTTTACAAACAAGTCTCAATCTGCATCCCTTGTGGCGCAATCTGCGCACACAACCCACCCCCAATTATGAGCAACCACCCTGAACTCTCCTTCCGACAGAGTGTCGACCGGATGGTCGACCGCGCCATCGCCACGATGGATCTGCCGCTGGGCCTCGCCGAGCAGATCCGCAGCTGCAACTCGGTTTACCAGGTGCAGTTCGGCGTCAAGCTGGGCGACCAGTACGAGGTCTTCACCGGCTGGCGCGCCGTCCACAGCGAGCACATCCTGCCGGTCAAGGGCGGCATCCGCTACGCCGACTTCGCCAACCAGGACGAGGTCGAGGCGCTCGCGGCGCTGATGTCATACAAGTGCTCCATCGTGATGATCCCGTTCGGCGGCTCGAAGGGCGCGCTAAAGATCGATCCCCGGCAATACAACGAAAAGGATCTCGAGAAAATCACCCGCCGCTTCGCGCAGGAATTGGCCAAGCGCGACCTTATCCACCCCAGCCTCAATGTGCCCGCCCCCGACATGGGCACCGGCGAACGCGAGATGGGCTGGATCTCCGACACCTATCAGACCCTGTTCCCCGAACAGGCCAACGGCATGGGCTGTGTCACCGGCAAGCCGGTACACCTCGGCGGTATCGTCGGGCGCGTTGAGGCCACCGGCCGCGGCGTGCAGTTCGGCCTGCGCGAATTCTTCCGCCACCCCGAGGATGTCACCCGCGCCGGGCTAGAAGGCTCGCTCGAGGGCAAGCGGATCGTCGTGCAGGGCCTCGGCAACGTCGGCTACCACGCGGCCAAGTTCCTCAGCGGGGAGGACGGTGCGACAATCACCACCATCATCGAGCGCGACGGCGCGATCCACTCCGCCAACGGCCTCGACGTCGAGGCGGTCAAGACCCACATCGCAGAGCATCACGGCGTGAAAGGTTTCCCGGGCGCGGACTACACCGAAGACGGCGCGTCGCTGCTCGAGACCGACTGCGACATCCTCATCCCGGCCGCGATGGAAGCCGTCATCACCCACGACAACGCCGCCCGCATCCAGGCCCCGCTCATCGCCGAGGCGGCCAACGGCCCGGTCACCTACGCCGCCGACGAGATTCTCCGCGAAAAAGGCACCGTCATCATCCCAGACGCTTACCTTAACGCCGGTGGCGTGACGGTCTCCTATTTCGAGTGGGTGAAAAACCTTGCCCGCATCCGGTTCGGCTACCTCGAGCGCCGCAACGAGGAGCGCCGGGGCCAGATAATCGTCGAGGCCCTTGAGAAAATGCTCAACACCACCGTCCCAGCGGAAATCCGGGACCAACTCACCACCGGCTCAGACGAACTCGCCCTCGTCCGCTCCGGCCTCGACGACACCATGCGCAACGCCTACAACAACATCCGCGACATCTTTAACGCCCGAGACAACGTCGTCGATCTCCGCACCGCCGCCTTTGTCTGCGGCATCGAGCGCATTGCCAAGCGCTACGAAAGCATGGGCATTTGACCCGCGCTTGGCCAAGCGCTTGGCTCCAATCCTCCGTTCCCACTTTTCCTTTCCCGCGCAGGCGACTAGGCTGTCGGCGCTTTATGGGCTTGAATGTCTTCAACACCCTCTCCCGCTCGGTCGAGCCGTTCGTGCCGCTGGATCCAAAAGGAAAAAAAATCGGCCTTTACTGCTGCGGCCCGACTGTGCACGACTTCGCGCACATCGGTAACTTCCGCACGTTCGTCTTCGCCGATGTCGTCCGGCGCTACCTAACCTTTCGAGGCTTCGAAGTCCGCCACGTGATTAACATCACCGACGTCGAGGACAAGATCATCCGCCGCGTCAACGAGTCCGGAAAGTCGCTCAGCGAATACACCGGCGAATTTGAAAAGGCGTTCTTCAACGACCTCGAGGCGCTTGGCTGCCTGATGCCGGACGAGCGTCCACACGCGACCCAGTTCATCGGCCCGATCATCAATCTCATCAAGAAACTCGAGGAGAACGGCATCGCCTACCGCGCCGGGGACGGCTCGGTTTATTTCAGCATCGAGAAATACCGCGAAACCGGCAACCGCTACGGCCAGTTGCTCAATCTAAACCTCGAGGGAATGCGACCGGGCGAGCGCGTCAGCAGCGACGAATACGAAAAAGAATCCGTCGCCGACTTTGCACTCTGGAAGGCGCGCGTGCCGGAGGACGGCGAGGTGTTTTGGGAAAGCCCGTGGGGCGAGGGGCGGCCCGGCTGGCATATCGAGTGCAGCGCCATGAGCATGGAATTGCTCGGCCCAAGTTTCGACATGCACCTCGGTGGCGAGGATTTAGTGTTCCCCCATCACGAGGACGAGATCGCCCAGAGCGAGGGTGCCTGCGTGCAGTGCGACGGCCAAAAATTCGTCAAGTATTGGATGCACGGCGCGCACCTGCTGGTCGAGGGCAAAAAGATGAGCAAGTCACTCGGCAACTTTTTCACCCTCCGCGACCTGTTGTCCAAAGGCAGCGCCGGGCGCGAGGTGCGTTACCTGATGATCTCGGCCCACTATCGCGAGACGTTCAATTTCACCCTCGACAACCTCGCCGGGGCCAGGACCGCGCTTAGCCGCATCGACGAATGCACGGCCAAGCTGCGCGAACTTGCGCTTGGCCAAGCGGCTGCACCGGCCGCCGACTCGCCGCTCGTCACCCGCTTCACCGAGGCGATGGACGACGACCTCAACGTCTCCGCCGCCTGGGCCGCGGTGTTCGACTGGGTGCGCGACACCAACCGCAAACTCGCCGCCGAGGAACTGGACGCCGCCGCGGCCTCCACCGAGTTGGCCAACTGGGAACACATCAACAGCGTGGTTGGCATCGAGACCGTCGAGGAGAAAGCGCCGGCCGGGATTCTTGTGCTCGCAGAAGAACGCCAAGCCGCCCGCAAGGCGAAAGACTTCGCGCGGTCGGACCAGATCCGCGACGAACTCGCCGCCCAAGGTTGGGTCATCGAAGACACCCCCAAGGGGCCAAGGGTCAAGCGAGTTTAGCCAAGCGCACTCCAAAAGGGGGTCACCGCTTTTGGTTGTGTGAGTCGATTTCGTACTTGCGCTTGGCCAAGTCGTCCGCCTCGGCGATGAACGACTCTGTCAGCGGCCACTCGCTACAGTTGTACCCCGCCAACATTGCGACCTCCCATGCGCGACGCTCCACGCCGGTGGCTTTGGCTTGCACGGAGCCTTGAATCAGCAGGCCGGATCGGTTTCTGCGCTGGGCCGCCCCTGCGATTTTCTGTCCGTTGAAAAGCAGGTCGCACTTTTCCGCGCCGACGAAGCATTGCCCCTCCCCAACCAGTCGAGCTTCCGGGCAAAGCTCCGTCGCCACACCGCATACATCGAACGCCCGCCGCAACCAATCGTGGACGCAGCGATAACTCTCCCCAGCCTTGAGCCGCCACCACGGATGCGACGGTGGAAAAACCAAACTGTACGTCCACTCGTTTTCATCGTGGCAAACCAATCCCCCCGCGGTGGGGCGGCGGACGAGTGGTCGCAGCGAAGTCATCCCCGACACCTCGTCGTGGCGCTGAAAGTAACCGAAGGTGGCCGCCGCCTGGCTCCAAGCGTAAAACCGCAGTAGCGGTTGGCCAAGCGCGGCGGCCTGCTTCAGCAGCAACTCGTCCGCAGCCATGTTCCAGGCCGGGGTCCCGACGCCGGCGCGCCAGACCCGAAGCGCTTGGCCAAGCGCAGTCATTCGCGGTACTCCCCGTCCTTCTCCGACGGGCAAAGCGGGGCGATCTCGCATTCGGCACACTCCGGCTTTCGCGCAGAGCAGCGGCGGCGACCGTGAAAAATCAGCCAATGGCTCAGCATCGTCCAGTCGACGCGCGGGACCAGTTTTTGCAACGCGACCTCAACTTTTTCCGCCGTCTTTTCGGCCGTCAACCCGAGCCGACGGGACAGTCGCCCGACATGCGTGTCGACGACGATACCCTCGTTGACGTCGAACGCGTTGCCCAGCACCACGTTGGCCGTCTTGCGCCCCACCCCGGCGAGTGCGACGAGATCCTCCATCGTCGCTGGCACCTCGCCAGCGTGCAACTCGACCAAGGCGCGGCAGCAGTTCTGGATGCTCTTGGCCTTGTTGCGAAACAGGCCGATCCGCTTGATGTCCTCCTGCAACGCTTCCAGCGACACGGCAGTGTAGTCGGCCGCGCTCCGGTATTTCTTGAACAGATCGGCGGTGACGATGTTGACCTGCTTGTCGGTGCATTGCGCGGAGAGGATCGTCGCAATCAGCAACTCAAGCGGGTTCCGATGATTGAGTTCACAATGCGCGTCGGGATACGTCGCGCGCAACCCGTCGATGATTTTCGAGGTTCGCTCGACCTTCGCCTTGTTCGATTCACGCGGCATGAGATTAGTTTAATTAAAATAACAGTTCATCTTTATTGTTCCCGTTCTCCCTCTCCCCAACCCTCTCCAGTTGGAAGAAGGTTAGCTTGGCCAAGCGCGTGCAGTTTGATTCCTTCTCCGTCAGGGAGAAGGTGGCCGTAGGCCGGATGAAGGTGAAACCTCCCGGCTGTTCTTTTTAACGCGCCATTGCTCGATCGCGGGATCATTAGTTTCGCGGAGGCACCGTTCGCGCGGGCGTTGCCGACTCCGGCTTGAACAGGGCCAAGCGCCTATCCACCGAGTCGAGCTGCCGCACGGCCTCGTCGATCACCGGCGCCACCTTGGGCCGCATCTGGCCGCGGCGCGGCCGGAACGACTCAACCTGCTGCCGCGTAGCGATGTAACTCTGCAGGATGCGCCCGTACTCGTTGACGAACGGCAGTAGTTCACGCGGCATCTTCACCCGGGCGATCAGCAGTTGGTTGAACTTCTGCCCGAGCGTCTGTTTCTGCACGGCGAAATCCCAGCCACGGATCGCCTGCTGCAACGTGATCTCCGCCTCGAGCGGCGAGTCGGCGGCATTCAGGCGCACCTCAGCCGGCAGCTTGAGCAGGTTTTCCAACTTCTCCACCGCCTCACGCAGCGTCCAGTTTTGGTACTGGTTCTGGCCGGTCAACTGCACGATAGTCACCGCCCACCATTTCTCCACCACCAGCATATCGGCAAACAAGTCGCCATAAACCTTCAGGAAACCGGTCTGCCAGTTCATGTTGTCCGGCAGCAGGCGGATCATGTTTTGCAGGCGCACTCCCCCTCCCGAGAGTGCCAGCAGTCGATCCACCAGCAGGTGGGCGCAGGCCTGAAAATCCCGCCAGTTCTCACCGCGCAAATGCGCCGGTGCCGGCATCGCGATCTCGCTGAAGTCGAACGCACGACGCCCGCGCAATCGCGCCCGCACCCCGGCCAGCGTGTCGTGACGGCGCACATTTTTAACGACCTCCTCCATCGCCATCTCCCTCCCGCCCTG
>PBOG01000201.1 GCA_002724245.1 Planctomycetaceae bacterium | reverse complement strand
GGTCATTCCAACTAGACAGGGAAACGGACGATGAACCGACCGCCCCTCTGCGGCGTCACCGTGATGCCCGAGTATTTTCAGACCGAGTCAATCGAACCACTGCTGGACGGTCTGCTGGCCTGTGGCGTCAACGCGATCTCCACCTCGCCGTACGTGATGGCCGAGGCCGACCCCCAGACAGGCCAGCGCGAGCCGCCCGCCGATGCCGGTGCAGGCAAAGTCCGGCTGCTCGATCGCCCGCTGTGGGGAAAACAGGAATTGTGGGTCCGCACGGCGCCCAGCTTTCTCCCCCAGGCCAGCTTGTACAACGGCCTGGCCTACCAGCCGGCCCCCGCCGACGCACTGACGAGGCAGCAGGGTGTACTGGTTGAACAGGTGATCGCCTCCGCAAAGCAGCGGAAAATGGCCGTCTTCCTGCAGGTCCAGGCCGCCATCCCCCCCGGCTACCGGGTCCAGTTTGGCGGGCCATGTGAAGCGGATCAGCCACGGCTGCCCGACGGCCGCGCCGTCACCAACCGGGTGGCCAACAACGGCAGTCTGGCCAGTCCGCAGATCCTGGCCTACCAGCAGGCCCTGCTGCGGGAACTCTGTCGCGCCTACCCCCAGATCGACGGTATCCGCGTCGACTGGCCGGAGTACCCGCCCTACGAACTCGATTCGATCTTCCTCGATTTCAGCGCCCACGCCGAGCAAGCGGCGACCCGTCTGGGGCTGCCCTTTGCAGAGATGCAACGCGACGCGCAGCAGCTCTACGACTGGCTGCACGGTGGCCTGACGGCCGCCGACCTGGCCGCCTGCACGGCGGATCCGGACAACTGGCCGGCAGAGCTGGCCGCGCGGTTTCCATCCCTGGGCGATTGGCTGGCGTTCAAGAACACCCTGGTGGAAGAACTGCTAAACGGTTTTCGGACCACGCTCGCGGAAGCAAGCGGGGGCACGATCCGCTTGTGGGCCACCTCGTTTCCGCCACCCTGGTCGCTGCTATCGGGCCTCGATCCGGCCCGCGCTGCCCGGCACGTCGATACACTCAGCGTCAAGCTCTACGGTATGCACTGGTCGATGATCCTGCGCAACTATGCCGAGCAACTGCGGGCGGCCAATCCCACGCTCCCGGTCAGCGCCCTGATGGCCGCTTTGTTCCGCCTGCTCGACGTGGGAACAGGCCCCGCGTCGGGAGAGCTCAGCGAGGTTCGCTACCCCGATCCCGACGAACCGCACCTGGGCAGCCACGAAGTGCATCTCCGTAAAATCCAACAGGCCCAGGACGCCGCCGGCACCTGCCCCGTGATTCCGCTGGCCCACAGTTATGGACCACTGGACGATTTTCGCCGGCGTCTGGAAGCGGCCCGTGACGCCGGATCCCACGGATTCTGGATCAACCGTTACGGGTACCTGAGCGATGCCAAACTGGCCGTCCTGGCGGAACTGGCCGCTTCCTGAATCAGGCGCTGCGGCCAATGATCAAAGTGCGCGGAGATAGCTGACCGCCGCACCCAGGTCACCGACGGGATCGTCTGCCGCGTCGCGCTGCAAGGTAAAGTCGCCGCGGTAGCCCCGTTCGTCCAGAATGCCGAGGATCTCCGCCAGATCGACCGCACCACTGCCGACAGGAACCTCCAGTCCTCGACCGCGGGCCAGATCGCGCATGGCATCCCGCACATGGACATGCAATACCTGCGGGGCCAGTTCGGCGATCGCCGCACTGGGAGAAAACCCATGAATCATCAACTGCCCCGGATCAAAATCAACCCCCACGACACCGGCCGGCAAGGCGTCGAGCAGGCGTTTCAGATCGCTGCCCTCTTCCGACCCGGTGCGGGCAGCCAGGAGCGCGCCGGCGCGCTCACCGTGCTTTCCCAAGGAGGTCAAACTGTCCACCAGCAGATCCCACTGCAGCTCACCTGACTCGCTGGGGACCTGGCCGATCTGGTTCACCACGACCGGTGCACCCAGCGCATAGGCGACGGTCATCGCCTGGCGGGTTGCCTCCAGGCGGCGTTCCAGGTCTTCCGACACGCCGTAACCCCGCCGGGTCTGAAAGGTCAGCGCACTGACCCGCAGATTGAAATCCTCCAGTATTTTCCGGATCTGCCGAATGCCCGATTGTGACAATTGACCGACCTGGATTTCCCGGCGGGCATCGATTTCAACGGCGCACGCACCTAATCGAGCGGCCGTCTGGAGCGCTTTCTTAAATGGCAGTCGCAGACTGGCCAACTGAATGCCGATTTTAATTTCTGGCACGAAGTGCCTCGCTGAGAAAACGACCACCAAACCCAACTCATTTTATCCCGATTTGCTCGCGCGCCCATGGGCGACTACCCGCGTGCTGCTGCCTGTCGTCGCCGCGTCCTGCGCACGACAGCGGAGGTCCTGCCATGGCATCCACAGGTCGACTGCGGCATAAAATGTGCGAACTCTGGTCGATCGACACACGGTCGCTGGCCCTGTTTCGCATGGCGCTGGGCATCCTGCTACTGGGGGATCTGACGGGACGGCTGATCGACCTGGAAGGCCTCTACGGAGCCAACAGTGTGCAGCCGGTCACCGTCGTCCGGGAGTTCCTCCAGGAGCAATACCCCGGTGCCTGGTCGGTACACCTGATCAGTGGGTCCACGACCTACCAGGCCTGTCTGCTACTGGGCGCCGCCGGTCTGGCGATTGCCTTGATCCTAGGATGGCGGACCCGTCTGGTCGCAGTCGGCTGCTGG
Source organism: Planctomycetaceae bacterium (assembly GCA_002724245.1). GTDB lineage: Bacteria > Planctomycetota > Planctomycetia > Pirellulales > Pirellulaceae > UBA9264. The sequence goes on along the minus strand of PBOG01000201.1, from coordinate 32,243 downwards.
GTTTTACTGGCCTCGCTGCACGCCCGCTCTCCCCTGGTGACCAATGGGGGTGACGTGCTGTTGCGGATGATGCTCCTGTGGAGTCTGTTCCTGCCACTGGGCGAACGTTGGTCGCTCGACGCGCGGAAAAGCAGCAGACCACCACGCCGCAGTATCTGTTCGGTCGCCTCGGTGGCCGCCCTGCTGCAACTCTGCCTGATGTACGAGTGGACAGGCCTGTTCAAATGGAACCCACTCTGGCTGGAAGGTGAGGCACTGGCCGAGGTACTCTCACTGCGTCTCTACTCGACCGACTGGGGCCGTCTGTTGCTCGACTACCCGGCGGTGCTGCGTTGGGGCACCTGGCTCACACTGGCTTTAGAGCTGCTCGGACCGTGGCTATTATTCTGTCCCTGGAAACAACACTGGGTCCGCGGGTTGACCATCCTGGGACTTGCCGGGATGCACCTGGGCATCGAATGGGCCATGCATGTCGATCTGTTTTCCTACGCCTGCTGGGTCGCCCTGACCCTGTTTGTGCCAGCCGAGTTCTGGCAGTCGCTGGGCCGCTGGGCTGCGCACCCACTTCCCCACCGTGACGAGATCACACCACCGGCAGTGCCCTCCTGGGGGCAATGGTCGGCGTCCCTGCTTTGCGGGCTGTTACTGGCCGTCGTGGTGCTGTTCAACCTGGGTGATTTGGCGCTCCGCTGGGAACTCGCCAGCGAACCAATCCCCGCCGCGATGCACCGCCTGGTCCAAGTGGCAGCGCTCGATCAACGCTGGGATATGTTCCGGCGGGCAGGCGGCCCGGATTGCCGCCTGCTGGCATTTGCAGAACTTCAAGATGGCAGGGAAGTCGACCTGCTACGCAACCGCCCTCCCAGTGAGAATCTGCACGAACTGGAACCCGCCTTCCCGGCACGGCGGTGGGCGCTTTGTGTGACCGAATTAAGGCGTCCCAGCAAAGCCGCCTTTCGCTTGCCGACTGCCAAATTCCTGGCCGACAGATGGGATCTTCAACATTCCCCAGGGCAACGTGTAAGGCAACTGGTATTACTGCTACTGCGGGAACCCATCGGAAACGAACGGGTGGACAAAGCGGTTATTTATGTCGAACTCGAGCGCCCTTAAAGCGCGCCGCTGACCGTCTCAGGCGTCCGCAACCACCCGCGTCACCCTCCGCGGCCAGTAGCGCAGCGCCAGCCCTGTCAAAATCAAGCCGCCCCCGGCCAGCGTAGAGCCCGTCGGCATATCCCCCCAGGCCCAGTAGACCCAGACCGGCACCAGCAGCGGTTCCAGCAGGGTCAGAAAGGAAGATTCATGGCCGGTCACTGTCCGCAAGCCACGGGCGAAAATGACGTAGGGCAAGCCGATCTGGAACATGCCAAAGCCAATCAAGTAAACCCATTGGGCCCCTGCTGGCCAGTGCTCCTGGCTGAGGACATAGGGAGCATACAAGATCGCCGTGACTAGATGATTCAATGCGACCAGAAAGGCGGATTCAAACTCCCGCAATTGTCGTAGCGAAATCACCACACCGGCAAAACAAACCCCCGATGCCACGCCCATCAGAATGTGCTCGGGGTGCGCATCTGCCAGACCGAAGTAACAGATGACGCCCACCCCCAGCATACTGAAACCCATCATGCTGCGATCCCCCGGCTGGACCGGTTCTTTGAACCAAAACACACCTGCCAGGAAGACCCACATCGGTGCCGTGTATTGCAGCCAGATGGCCATCGTCGCATCGACACGGGTCATCGCGGTCATGAAGGTCAGATTCATCAAGGCGAACACGACGACCATGGGAATCAAACGTGGCGACCAGCGCCAACCACGTGCCAGTGGCAGTAGTACCAGGCTGGCAAACAGGGCCCGCCAAAAAACGAGCAGAGGTCCACGCTGCGCGGCCGGCCATTCTTCAAACACATTCGCCTTGCTGAAAAAGCCGCTGGTCGACCACATCAGGGCAGCCGCACAAACCAGTAACCGCCCCCGGATCAAGCCACGACCCGTTGTAACGGATCCTGCAGCAACCTGGGATCGCTCCGCGGCAGGAGAGTCGGGCGGCGGCCCCTCAGGTTCAAGCGTCATGGCGGCCACCGTCAACGGACAGACAAAAACAGGCTACACAACCAGATCAAATAACCATGGAAACAACTGGGAGCCCCAGCCTCGCCTGGCGGTGAACCACCTGACCGCTGATTTCCCGTTGCCAGGCGGCAGATCAGGCGATCAATTCCTCCACCACTTCTCCCGCCACATCGGTCAGGCGGAAATCACGTCCGTTGAAGCGGTAGGTCAGCCGCTCGTGATCAAAGCCCATCAGCTTGAGGATCGTCGCATGTAAATCATGGGCGGCGACACGGTTTTCGGTGGCCTTGTACCCAAACTCATCGGACGCGCCATACTGTACCCCGCCTTTGATCCCGCCGCCGGCGAACCAGGTGGTGAAGGCATTGGGATTGTGATCGCGTCCCTTAGAACCCTGGGAATCGGACGTCCGGCCAAACTCGCCGCCATAAATCACCAGGGTGTCCTGGAGCAGCCCCCGTCGCTTGAGATCAGACAACAGCGCCCCGGTGGGCTGATCCACCGAGGCCGCACACGTTCCGTGGTTCTGGGAGATGTCACTGTGCGCATCCCAGGGCACATCGTTGACACCACCACCCGGCGTCTTGGCAACATCGGCAAACACCTGGACAAAACGGACACCCCGTTCGATCAAACGCCGCGCGATCAAGCATTGTCGACCGTAGTCCTTCGATTCATTACGATCGAGCCCGTAGGCGCGCTGGGTCGCCGCGGTCTCGCGGGTGACGTCGAACGCTTCGGGAGCCGCCACTTGCATCCGGTAGGCCAATTCAAATGATTCCAGCCGCGCGGACAAGTCACGGTCAAAGGGTCGCGTGCGGGCATGACGACGATTGGCGATTTGCAGCGCGTCGAGCAGCGAGCGCTGCTGTCGATCTGTCAATTCAGTGGGACGTGCCAGATTGTTGATTGGCGTGGCCTGACGCGGATCCAATGCGGTCGCCTGGTACACACTCGGTAAAAAACCGGATGACCAGACCGGATCGCCACCGCGGGGCTTCTTTCCATGCATAACCACGTAGGCAGGCAAATTCGTGTTCTCGCTGCCCAGACCATAGGTCAGCCAACTGCCCAGGCTGGGAAAGCCCTGACGGATAAAACCAGAATTCAACTCGAGCATCGCCGGTGTGTGATTATTCGACTGGGAAAAACATGAGTAGACAAAAGCGATTTCGTCAGCGTGCTGAGAAATGTGCGGAAAAATCTCCGAGATCCAAGCGCCACTCTGGCCGTACTGTTTGAACTTGAAAGGCGATTTGAGGCATTTACCACTGGTCGTGAAAAACCCGGTTTTGGGGTCCGCCCCAGCGAGTTGCTGGCCATTACGTTTCTGCAGTTCGGGTTTGTAGTCAAAGGTATCGACCTGCGATGGACTCCCGGTTTGAAACAGCCAGATGACCTGCTTGGCCTTGGCCGGAAAGTGCGGTGCCGTCGAGGCCAGCGGGTTGGTTCCCTGCGAATCATTGGCCAACACCCCTTCGGAATGCAGCAAGCTGGCCAGTGCCAAAGAGCCGCATCCCAACCCGGCCTGTTCCAGGAAACGCCGCCGCGAAGCAAGATTGAAGCCCGGAATGTGATGCATTGGGAAACCCCTCGGCCAGTTTCTAAAACGTTGCGAACGAAGCGTCTGGTCCTCACCTCGCACCAGACGCATGGAGGCAACAGGACTAATCGACGTAAATGAACTCGTTACAGCAAAACAACAGCTGACAAAAATCCCTGATCGCCATCTGAGTGGCCTCTTCCTGGCCATCCCGTGTGGTGATCTGATTTTCAATAAACACGCGCATCGCGTCCCGTTCTTGCGGAGCCGGCGCTCGTGACAGCGCGATACGGTAAGCCGTATCGACGACCGCTTCCAGCGAAGTTTCCGCGTCGGGTCGAATACGTTTGGCGAAATGGCCCGCCAATTCGCGGACAAACGGGGAATTGAGCATCGCCAGCGCCTGCGGTGCCACAGTACTCTGATTGCGTTGCCCAACACCCTGCATGGCATCGGGTGCATCGAACAGCTGTAAAATCGGAATCAATTGTCCACGTTTGACCGTCAAATAAACACTGCGGCGCGACATCTTCTGATCCAGCGACCCCTTACCAAACATCCTGCGATCCAGTCGACCGCTCACTTCCAGTAGTGTGTCACGAATCAGCTCGGCATCGAGCCGCCGCGCCCCGCGCCGCCACCAAAGGCGGTTTTCCGGATCGCGTTGTTCGCTTTCTGCCAGGTGACCACTGGCCTGCATCCAGGTCTGGCTGGTGAGAATCAATCGGTGAATCGGCTTGAGCTTCCACTCTCCCCGAATCAACTCGCGGGCCAACCAGTCGAGCAACTGGGGATGTGTCGGCAACTCACCGCGCGTGCCAAAATCACTGGGCGTCGAAACAATGCCACGGCCGAAGTGAAAATGCCACAGGCGGTTGACGATCACACGGGCTAATAAATGGCCCGCGCCGTGCTTCACATCGGTTAACCACTCCGCTGCGGCAACGCGTGGCGGCACCACCGTTTCCGTCGGGCTCAGCCACTGTCGTGCATCTTCGCCCTGAGACATCAAAACGCGTAGAAAGCCGGCAGGCGCCTCCCCCTGTTTGTTATCCGCGTTACCGCGTGCCAGGAAGTAAACCTTGAAGGTATCACTACCAAATTGATAGCTCGTCCCCTTCTTACGGGCAGCATAAACCTGCGTCAGGTTCGGTTTCGGTTCGGACTTCTGGTGTTCCACAACCGCCGTGTTCAAAGCCACCCACTGGGAATCGGTCGTGCGGTACCAGTTACGCACCAGCAGGGATTGCTTCTCGGTCCACTTTTCATTGGGCAGTTTGAATACCGCGACGACTTCCTTGGCCGGTAAACCAGCCGCCAGGCTGAAATAAAATGCGGAGCCACCACCCGCGTTGACAATTTTCAGCAATACTTCGTTGCGGCCTAACTTGAGGGGAATGTTCAGCTTGTGCTGGTCGGCTTTGGCGGCCCCCATGGTTTTCTTGGCCAGCACCTGCTGGCCATTGACCCAGACTTTGACCGCATCGTCCGCCCCCAACGACAACGCCAGTGACAGAGGACTCGGCGACTCGATTACCCGAAACAAATAATTCGCCGCATTCTCACCCTGAAGTGTATTATGGAGCTTTGCATCAACCCAATCTGGCTGGGGTTGCCAGCTGAGTTTTTCATCCTGGAACGTCTGCTTCAAATCGACGTTCTTTTCCGGCCCCCAGTCCTGGTCGTACGCTTGATTGAAATCGGCTGCAGTAAACGGCCCTGCGTGGTGCCAGACTCCCAACTGTGGAACTGGCGGCTGTTCGGGGCGGTCGGCCAGCCAGGCAGCAAAACGTTCACCGAGATGGTCCTGCTCCCATTTTTCCTGTGCGGCAGTCAAGGGTGCGTGCGCGACATCATAGGCTGCCTTGGCCGCCTGAAACTCCTCGGTCTGAAGGTTGACACCTGTATCTCCAAACCCCACCTCCTTGAAACAGGAGACAAAACGGTAGTAGTCATTCTGCGGCAAGGGGTCGTATTTGTGACTATGGCACCTGGCGCAGCCTACGGTCAGCCCCAGCAATGACGTGCCCAGCGTGTGGACGATGTCGTCAAGCTGTTCGTAACGACTGCGTTCCCGTTCCTTCTGTGTCTGCTGGGTAGTGAACGGCCCCGCCACCAGGAAGCCCGTCGCGGCCACCGCGTCCAGCGTCTGGCGCGCCTGTGCATTGGTGGCCACGTTGTTGTCGGCCAACAGGTCTCCGGCCAACTGCAACCGCACGAACTGATCGTAGGGCATGTCGGCATTCAGCGCGCGGATCACAAAGTCGCGATAATGGAACGCGTTGGCCCGGTCCTGGTCGAACGCATAGCCATTACTTTCGGCGAACCGCACCAGATCGAGCCAATGGCGTCCCCACCGCTCACCGTAATGCCCACTGGCGAGCAGGCGTTCCACGGCCGCCTCGTAGGCTGCTTCAAAATCCTGTTCCGCGTCACGGGTAAACTGCTGAATCTCCTCCGGTGAAGGAGGCAGTCCAACCACGTTAAAATGCAACCGACGCAAGAGTGTCAATGGCGTCGCCCGGGGATTGCCAGTCACACCCTCTGTTTGCTGACGAGCTCGAATGAAACGATCCACATCATTGCGGACCCAATCGTTCTCCTGCAGTTGAGGTGGCGCAACAGTTGCCAACGGCTGGAATGCCCAGTGTTGCCGCCCCGCTGCGAGATCTGTCTCCGCGGTCACGACCGCGCCACCCTCGCGTGGATCGGGCGCTCCCAGATGGATCCACTTTTCAAAGTCCGTGACAATCGAGGCTGGCAACCGGGTCTTGGGAGGCATTTCCAGCCCGTCATGCTTCAGTGCGGCTATCAGCAGGCTCTTCTCCGGCTGGCCAGGAATCAGTGCCGGCCCGGTTTCGCCTCCCCGCAACAGGCCCTCACGCGTGTCGACCTGCAATCCCCCCTTGAGCATCTTCCCGGCAGCAGCCTTGGCGGAATGACACTGATAACAGTGGCGTACCAGTACAGGGCGAATCTTGGACTCGAAAAAATCAAACCCCGACTTGTCGGTTGGGTCCGCCGCAGTGGAAACACCACCCTCAAACAGGATCCACAAGACAATCAACTGGCTGACAAGAATCGACCGATGTTTCATCGCACGGCTCAGAGCAAAGGTAAACGGGAGCAGATCACCAGCCCAGCTTACCCGGGCTGATGATCCCTCACATTATGTACCAGTGCCGCCGCGGGTGCCACGGTCAATGCAGCCTGGCCATGCGCCGCAGACAGCACGCGGACCTAAGATTGAATCTCAAAGATCGCCTCAACCTCAACCGCTGCACCGGTGGGCAACGCTGCAAATCCAAGGGCACTCCGGGCATGAAAGCCGTCGCCGTCCTTGCCGTACAGCGTGTGCAGCAAATCAGAGGCTCCGTTGATGACCAAATGCTGGTCGGTGAAATCGGGGGCAGAGTACACGCAGCCCAACAACTTCAGCACGCGCAGATTGTCGAGCGTGCCATGCGCGTTGTAAACGGACCGGAGGATCTTCTCAGCGCAATCCTTCGCTGCCTCGTAGCCCTGCTCGACCGTCAGGTCTTTTCCCAAAACCCCCTTCAAGTCACTCGTATGACCTGAGGTGATCAACAAATTTCCAGACCGAATGCAGAGATTCAGGTAACCCGCTTCTTGCGATTCGAGTGAAATTCCTAACTCTTTGGCTTTTGCTTCAGCTGACACAATCATACTCCTCGAGCAAAGAAATGAACGTGCTTGTCAGCCTGCCACATTCATGAGGACGCTGCAAGCCGTCCGGACTGGGAACCGGTCGCAAATCAACTTATGATCTCAGTAGAAGATATCAGTTCTCCTTGCTGGCGGAGCCCCCTCATTCTGCCAGCTCACTACGGTTCCGTTCACTCTGAGTCGTTCTATGGATGCGCTCTGCACCGGCTTGCAACCGTTGCGTATCGGCAACGTTGCAGTTGGTTTTCCTGTTGTCCAGGCTGCGTTGTCTGGTTACAGCGATTGGCCCATGCGCTTGGTTTCCCGCCAACACGGCGCCGCATATGCCCTTTGCGAGGTGATGCTTGATCGCTTCCTGGTCGAAGTCAAGCCACGTCAAAAAAACCGTCACTTCCTCTACATCAGCGATGACGAACATCCAGTCGGCGGACAGCTGATGGGGGCCGAGCCCGAGCAGTTTACTGCCGGTGCACTGCGACTGGTGGAAGCTGGCTTCGACGTGATCGACGTCAACTTTGGTTGCCCGGTCAAGAAAGTCCTGGGGCGGTGTCGTGGTGGCTTTCATCTAGGTCAGCCTGCGGCCGCACTGGAAATTCTGAAACGGACCAGGCAAGCCGTACCTGAATCGATCCCGGTAACGGTCAAGATGCGGCGCGGCATTGACGATTCCGCCGAGAGTCGCGACCATTTCTTCACCATCCTGGATGGCGCTTTTGCGGCCGGTATCGCTGCCGTCACAGTACACGGCCGCACCGTACAACAACGGTACGTAGGACGCAGCTCCTGGGATTTCCTCAAAGAGGTCAAACGCCATGTGGGAGAACGCGTGATCCTGGGAAGTGGAGATCTGTTCTCGGCCCAGGACTGTCTGGACATGATGCAGCAAACCGGTGTCGACGGAGTCACCGTGGCGCGCGGCGCGATAGGCAACCCCTGGATTTTCCAGCAGGCACACGCATTACTCCATGGTGAACCTCTGCCGCCTGCGCCGACGCTACACGAACAACGCGAGGTGATGGAACGGCACTACAGCCTGGCGGAACAACTCTACGGACCGGACCGCTGCGGACCACTGATGCGAAAATTCGGGATTCGCTATTCTGCACTCCATCCGCAGGCGATCTCGGTGCGGCAAGCCTTTACCCAAGTGCGTGAACGCGCCGACTGGCTTGACGCACTGGACCAGTGGTACGCAATCGACCTGCCCGGTTGCTTTCCTGCGCCCGAACAACACGCAGGAACCAACAATTGCACTGCCTGACCACCGCTCTGGGCAAATCTCCCCTCTAGGCCTGCACCTGTCGGAACGCACCAGGACGAGCTTTGCGGCCTTCCGCAGGGCCGGTATACTATCGGCTGGACACGTCCGGTTACCAGGTGAAACCTTGACCACGAAGCTGTCATGCCAAAGTACGTCGTTCGATTTGGATCGATGCGGACCCTGGGCGTATTGTCACCACGCGGTGGCGCCACTTATGCGCGCAATCGACGGGTAATTGTTCGCACCAATCGGGGCATGGATGCCGGCGAGGTCCTCTGCGAAGCGACCGAGCAGGCGACTGCGCAGCTGAAATCCCCGCCTCACGGTCAAATCCTCAGGCCGATGTCCGACGCCGATCAGAAGGAACTCGAGCACCTCCAGGCCAACGAATCCGCGGAACTGGCGACGTGCAAAAAGTATGTCGAGCAATTGAAGTTGGACATGCAGCTCGTCGACATTGAACACCTGTTCGGCGGCGAACGCGTTGTGATCTATTATCTGGCTGAACAACGCGTTGATTTCCGTGAGCTCGTCAAGCAATTGGCAGCTGAATTCCAGACTCGCATCGAGATGCGCCAGATCGGCGTACGGGACGAAGCAAAGCTACTGGCGGATTATGGCGATTGCGGCAAACCGGTTTGTTGCAACACGCACCTGTCGGCCATGCCGCCCGTCTCGATGCGGATGGCAAAGCTGCAGAAAGCCACCCTCGACCCGACAAAGATCTCAGGGCGTTGTGGACGGTTGAAGTGCTGCCTGCGATACGAATTTGACACCTACGAGGAACTCCAAAAGGAATTGCCACCCATCGGGTCTGACATCGTCACACCAGCGGGTAGAGCGAAGGTCCTCAATCAAGAGATCCTGACGCAACAACTGCTTGTGCAAAATGAAGATAATCGTCGTGTCATGATCGACTCCAGCGAAGTGCTGTCCGTCATACGCAAAGGAACCGGCGAGCGCAGCCGACCACGTGATTCGTCGCGACGATCTTCCCAGGAAAGTGATCGGGCCAAGCAGCCTGCAAACGACCAAAACGACAATCAGAACTCCTCCGCCAACAATTCTTGATTCCGTCCACACATGTCTTCTTTTCCCATTGAATTCATTCAGCTGCTACGCGATGACCAGCGTTATAAAGCAGAAGCTTATCAATTCGTCGGCGAAGCGCTGAATTACGCGCAGGAAACCCGCGAAGAACAGCCGTCCGATGCAGAACCGTCCGAGTCCCATTTGACTGGACAACAATTATGCGAAGTAATTCGCCTTTACGCGCTCGAGCAGTACGGGTTACTTGCCCAGTCCGTGCTCAATAGTTGGGGTGTATTTGAGACCAGCGACTTTGGCGAAATCGTCTACAACCTGATTCGCATTGGCCGCATGAAGAAGTCCGAAGAAGATCGCCGCGAAGACTTCGATGATGTCTATTCGTTCGACACCGCGTTGAATCAGACTTTTCGTTTTACCTTGCCGGAATGAATGAACAGTGTGCGGAATCAACCGCGCCCTGGAATCAATAACGCCCTGGAATCAACAACGTCATGGGACGGCGGAAAAAACGCCCACGAAACACATCCGTTTCTCCTCAAACCCGGCAAACCGACATCGCTCCTGCCGACGCGGCACCGGATCCTGTTGATCCACCGCGCCCCAACCGTCCACTGCTGGCAGTAAGTATTGTCTGTTTTCTGTCGTGGCTTGGCCTTTTGTTGTACTTCACCCTGGGCCGCCTGATGCCCTAGGCCGCCCCAGCGCGGCCTCTGTTGCAACAGCACGACGGCCATTGGGTCCTGCCCAGGCCAGATCATCCGCCATGGCCAGCCTGTCGCAGAAGAATTATATTAGAGGCATACGGTCTTTGAAGAACCTGATAGCAGTTGGCGAGGGGGCGATCAGCAATGCGGCGGCATCTGCTCTGGACGGCCACTTTGACGCTCTTCACGCTCGGCGTACCGGGCCTCAAAGTAGTAAATCTCGGTAAGGCGGCTCAGGGACAGGAATTGCGTATCCTGCCTCAGCGTGTCGTGCTGGATTCACCCGAGGCATCCCAGCAATTGCTGGTGACACTCGTCACGCCGCCCCGTGCCACCACCGATCTGACACGCCAGGCGAACTACAAAATACGTAATACGAACATTGCCTCGGTCGACGATCGCGGCCAGATCCATCCCCGCTCTGAAGGCACCACCGAGTTACATGTTCAAGTCCGCGACGAACTGCGCGTCATTCCAGTGGAAGTGCGCCATCTCAAGCAACCCACGCCCGTCTCGTTTCGAGAAGAGATCCTGCCCATCCTGACGAAAGCCGGCTGCAACTCGGGGGGCTGCCACGGTAAAGCTGAGGGACAAAACGGATTCAAGTTAAGCGTTTTCGGATTTGATCCAACGGCGGACCATACGGCGCTCATCAAGGAGAGCCGAGGACGGCGAGTCACCTTAACCGCGCCAGCACAAAGCCTGCTCCTGCTCAAGAGCAGCGCACAAATGCCGCATGGGGGCGGCCAACGCATTCATCAGGACAGCTTGTGGTACCAACGACTGAAGCGCTGGATCAGTGAAGGCGCAACTCTGGATCAACCGGGACATCGCCCGCTGGAAAAAATCGTGGTGCAGCCAGCGAATCTCGTTCTGCAGCCACTCGCGTCGCAACAACTGCAAGTCAGCGCGGTGGACGCAGCCGGAAATCACTTCTGCGTGACGGCGGAAGCCGAATTTGATTCCAATGCTCCACCAATTGCCGAGGTTGACACAGACGGCCTGGTTCAGGCCAGCGACGTGGCCGGCGAGGCGGCGATTCTTGTTCGCTACATGGGACATGTGACCGTAGCCCGGATCACCTTGCCCCAACAGGGAGTTTCTGTCGAACGCCCCGTCGAAAACAACTTCATCGACCGCCTGGTATGGGACAAGCTGGTCGAACTGGGTCTTGAACCCAGCGAACTGGCAGACGACGGCATGTTTCTCCGTCGTGTCTACCTGGACGTAACCGGAAGACTACCGGCACCGGAAACGGCACGGCGTTTTCTCACGGATACCAACCCCCACAAACGTAGCCGCCTCATCGACGCGCTCCTCGAACAGCCGGCTTATGCTGATTACTGGACGATGCGCTGGTCCGACATCCTGCGTGTCGATAAAGACAAAATCACACCCCAGGGAGCCGTCGCCTTCACACGCTGGCTACGGAAACAGCTGGCGAACAATCGACCGTATGATGCGTTCGTACGAGATATCTTGACCGTGCGTGGTAGCACCGTTTCTGAAACTCCGGCCGCCTTCTATCAAGCATTGTCGGACCCACAACAACTGGCGCGCTCCGTTAGCCAGGTGTTCCTCGGCGTGCGTATCGAATGCGCTGAGTGTCACCACCATCCATTTGAAAAATGGTCCCAACAAGACTACTTCGCCTTTGCCGGTTTATTCACGGGAATTAGTCGAAAAGGCCTTCCCACCGGTGGCCAACTTGTCTCTTCCAGCGGCGGCAGTGATTTGAAACACCCGCGTTCGGGTGAACCTGTCCCGGCAGCCGGACTGGGAGGCCCGCCCGCGACAGAACATGCCGCCACGGACCGTCGGGAAGTGCTGGCTGATTGGGTCACCGATCCAAAGAATCCATTTTTCACGCGTATGATCGCAAATCGACTCTGGTCGCACTATTTTGGGCGTGGCCTGGTCGAACCTGTCGATGACATGCGAGCCACCAACCCCGCAACGAACGAGCCTTTACTCGCCGCACTTGCCGATCATCTCGTCGAGGTGAAATACGATCTGCGGGCCTTTACACGAACCCTGCTCAACTCGCGTTGCTACCAGTTGACCTCTGTTCCCAAAACCAGCAATCAGCGCGATGAACAGGCCTACTCACATGCGGCCTACAAAGCGTTACCTGCCGAAATCCTGCTGGACGCGCTCTGCCAGGCAACGGGTGTCCCTGAATCGTTCAACGGCTGGCCACTGGGGTATCGAGCAGTCGACATCTGGGACAATCGTATGCCCTCGTATTTCTTCAAGATCTTTGGGCGCCCCGCGCGACTGTCGGTCTGCGAGTGCGAACGCGGCAACGAACCCAGTATCGCGCAAGCCCTGCACCTGATGAACTCCCCCGAAGTATTGAAGAAACTCCAACACCCCGATGGTCTGGTTGGGCAACTCGCCGCCAGTCGGCAGACGCCTGCAGAAGTCGTCGAATCACTCTACCTAGCCACGCTGTCCCGGCTGCCCAGTCAACCCGAAACCGACCTGATGCTCCAGGCATTCAAGATCTCGGATTCGCGCCGCGCCGCAATCGAAGACATCCTCTGGGCACTCTTGAACACCCAACGGTTTATCTACAACCATTGACCCGCGCAGCAACCACAGCAAACTGGGAAGTGCGACCATTTTTTAGCGCAGTCAGGGCGTCAGGGATGTAACTCAAAGATCACTTCCACTTCAGTGGAAATATTTCCCGGGAGCGATCCCATCCCCACAGCACTACGTGCGCCCACGCCATTGTCCTCGCCAAACACCTCGGCCATCAGATCACTAAACCCGTTGATCACAGCCGGGTGCTTCTGAAAATCGGCTGCCGCGTTGACCATTCCCAGTGTCTTGATGACGCGTTTCACGCGATCGAGGCTGCCGAGATTTGCGCGTAAGGTCGCCAGAATCGCCAGCCCAGTCTGCCGTGCCGAATCATAACCCGCCTGCTGATCGACTTCCGCACCCACGCGTCCTGTGTACATCGAGCCGTCCGGCTTCACCGGGCCATGACCAGACACATATGCTACGTTTCCGATAATCACGATCGGCTTGTAAACTCCTCCCGGTTTCGGTGCGGGTGGAAGTTCGAGTCCCAATTCCTCAACCCTGGCATCAGCGCTCATGGCGTTTCCTCGATCGACGTTTGTCACTTATTTTCGTAACCGGATAATAGCCTACGACTAACCCTGCTGATTATGGCGCTTGCGTCGTCCCTTTCAATACGGCACACCGAGTTCAATACCGTCCAGCGGGCGACAGCGATTCGCGCTTCTTTGGCGACACGCTTCTTTTACGACAGCGGTACAACAACTGCGGCAAAACCGGCTACACTACGAACAGCCGGTGGGTCGACAACCGAACCACCATAGCACTGGCGCCCCGGTAAAAAAAGGAACTCTCGTGTTGTTCTCTTGCTGGCACCCCAATCGATTCATTCTGGTCATGTACGCGCTGGCTCTTGCCTTGGCAGTTCAAACCAACTCCCATGCGGCGGAGACACTCGCAGCACCTCAACAGCTGGCTGGCAAAACACTGGCCGAGTGGGGCAAGAACCTGACCGATGGTGATTTGCGAGCCCGGCTGGTCGCGGTCCGCACCCTGCCTGGTTTTGGCGCCGGGGCAGACGAAGCCCTGCTGCAGGCATGCCAGGACAAGCACGCCGCCGTGCGATTCTGGGCGCTCACCGCCCTGGGCGATCGGGCGGCGGGAAACCGCACAACGTTTCAGGAGCTGTTGAAGGACCCTTCCCTTGCAGTCCGCACTGCCGCCGCGTACGCACACTGTCGCCTGAAAATCACACCGCAAGCATTCGAACTACTGCTAACCGGCCTGCAACACCCCAGTCGAGGCCTCCCGATTTTTGCCGCCGATTGGCTGGGCAAGATCGGCTCGCCTTTGGCCACAGCAGCCTTATCAAGCGGAGCGAAACACAAGGACTATCACATTCGCAACGCCTGCCTGGAAGCGTTACAGACGATCGAGCGCGCCGAACAGACGCCCTGATCCAGGGATGGACTCGCTGTTTCCCCCGCGGCACTGCCCTGCCATTTACTCGCGCCGTGGTTCTCGCCCGAGCAGGTGCCGAACAAAAAAATCGCGCTGCCGGCGTCTGCCATAAGGTGTTCCAGCGGCACCGTGTCCGGCCCCGGGAATCACCAGCAAATCAAAATCCTTGTCCGCCTTGACCAGTGCGTCGACGACCTGCATTGTGGAAGCTGGATCGACATTCCGGTCCAGCTCTCCGACGATCAACAACAACTTGCCCTGTAGTTGATGCGCGCGCTGCACATTGGATTGGTCCTTGTAATGAGGCCCAATCGGCCACCCCATCCAAAGTTCATTCCACCAGATCTTGTCCATGCGATTGTCATGGCAACCACAATCGGCTACGCCCACCTTGTAAAAGTCGCCGTGGTTAAGCAGGCCCCCGAGCGTATTCTGGCCCCCTGCGGAGCCACCATAAATTCCCACCCGGGACAGGTCCAACTGGGGATAGACTTTCGCTGCGGCCTCAATCCAGAGAATACGATCTGGAAAACCCGCATCGGCCAGGTTCTGCCAACAGACGTCGTGAAATGCCTTGGATCGCTGCGAGGTCCCCATGCCATCGATTTGCACCACTATGAACCCCAGTTCGGCCATCGCTTGTGCTGAATGAAAAGCGGCAAATTTCTTGGGCACGTGTGCCCCGTGGGGTCCGGCATAGATCTTCTCGATCACCGGGTACTTTTGGTTGTCTACGAAATTTCTGGGACGAAAGATCACACCGTAAATCTTTGTCTTGCCATCCCTTCCATTGGTAACAAAGCGTTCCGGTCGCTGCCAACCCGACTCGACCAGCGCTGTCTCGTCGGCCTCTTCGAGTCGACAAATCAAGGTACCCTGTTCGGCACTGCGCAGTTCGGTCACGGGAGGCAAATCGACCCGCGAATAAGTGTCTAACAGAAAACGACGTTCGGGGGAAAACTCGACCGCATGGGTCCCATCTCCATCCGTCAATTTAACCAATCCGGTTCCGTCGAAATTTACCCGACAGTAATGGACATGGTAGGGATCCTGATCCGCGTCTATTCCGCCGGCCCGGAACCAGATTTGTCGCTTTTCCGCGTCCACATGATCCACTCCCCGTACGATCCATGGACCCCGAGTCACCTGGTTCTTGACCTTTCCGGTCTCGGCGTCGTACAGGTAAAGATGGTTCCAACCATCCCGTTCCGACATCCAGAGAATTTCACCCACTTCGTCCAGGTAATGTGTGAACTGTTTGTAGGCATAGTCGACGAAGGTGTCGCTCTCCTCGGAGATTAATGCCCTGGCCTGCCCGGTGTCAGCCTCGATGGAGACAACCCGCAACACCTGGTGGCCACGCTGGTTATAAAGGAACGTAAAACGCTCCGCGTCGGGTGACCAGTGAAAGTCATCGATACTCCACGGGTTGGAGAACAAACTCTCATCCACGGGTATTTGTTTGCCATGAACCACATCGAACAGACGCACCCGTGCCAGCGGCATCTGATCGCCAGGCTTGGCATACCGAAAAGTATGCAAACGCGGCTGCAATTGATCCTGTGGGGCGCTTTCAATCAAGTGCACTTCACGCTGATCACCGAGACGTTCTTGTACCGCGACCAGATAGTGAGAGTCCGGGGACCAGGCAAAACGAGCGACAAAGGGATCCTCGGAAGTTCCCGTGTCACTCAATACCATTTGCTCATCCGTCTCGGTATCGCGCAAGGCAAGATTATGTCGCTCAATACGAACCTGCCAGCGTCCGTCAGGTGACTGGCCAGATGGTGAGGGGCGCGACACTGGCCGATCGGCCGCCTTCAGCTGGAAGGTGCCATCAATCACAGCGGTACCTTCTTCCTCCACCGCCACAAAGATACCGCGCACGCGTCCTGCATCATTAACGACGAGCCAAACATGATCTGCGTAGGTGTGCTGATCCCGCTGCGCACCCGCACCGATCTTTCCGTAAGCACGGCGACGCCCTTCAGTATCAATCCAGAAAAGCTGCAAACGCTCATCCGTACGATTGACAAATCGCACGGATGTTTCACCACCGCCGTTGCGGGACGCACGTCGTTTCTGGAGGACTTTTACAGTGGACGGATTTTCCGATTTCGCGGGCTCACGCGGAGACAGCTGGTACGTCTGCAGGTCACAGCGCCAACGCCGACCAAAAGCTGCGAATTCAATCGCTGTACCTGAAGAGTCATAGGCCATGGACTGAAAGGGTAAACGCTTGTGAGAAACCTCTCGCGACGCAGCGGCCGCCAATGCGGTCGCCAAACGTCGATGGTCAAACGCCTCGCGGCGTATGGCTTTCTCAGCATCGACAAAGAGAAAACGGTGCGCATCCCGACCGCTGCGAACTCGATACCAGAACTGCGGTTTTCCAGCAATCCAATGCGGCTTCACGCGTGTACGAAAAACCAGCCCACGAGATCTTTGCGCGAGTGTCCGTGCCCGCTCGTAATCCGCCTTAGTCCCTTGCGAATAGCCCTGTGTAGAAAGCCCGCTCGAACTCAAGGCAATCAGAAAACCAACCAGGATCAGCCGTACATTGCGTCCGTCTCCGGTAGCACAACTCCAACAGATGGGTTCAGAGAGATTGTTCAGCATGATCAGATCCTGAAAACACGAAGCATGTCAATTCCTGCCTGACGCTGGAACAGAGGTTACCGCTGTTCGCCTGGCAAGCTTGTTCCGCCAGCAATAATAACGCTGCCCGCGCAAGGAGAGAACATCCCACTGCGGTCGATCCACAAAAAGCCAAACGGGGGCCAGGCCCTCCGTAGACCGGCCTGAACGTCGACTCCATCCAGTGCGTGTTTCATCCAGGATCAGGCTGATGAAACACCTGCCCCCGAGCCGATTGAGGTGTGAAGCACTTGAGACACGGTGCAATGGGAACCGTATGGTTGTCAAACGGCGAATACGAACACGGTTCGTGTGGCTCCTCTCAACCACGGGTGCTATAGTAGTAGGCGTGCGTTGAATGCGATCGGTCACGTTTTCCCAGCAAAGGAAGTCTTCGTGCCACACCATACGTCTATCGAACATCAAGCCGCGCACGTCTTCCCGCCAGGTAACGTAACAGATCCTGCCACGATCCGGGTTGGATCCCGTCGCTGGTTTTTACAGACCAGCATGGCCGGTCTGAGTGGCGCGGCTTTGCCAGCAGCCTTCGCAAACCGACCGCAGACAAACGCCACCAACCGCAAAGCCGTCATTCTGTTCTGGTTATCTGGCGGACCCAGTCAACTTGACATGTGGGATCCGAAACCGCACGCCCCGGTCGAAGTGCGCGGACCTTTCTCTCCGATTTCGACTGCCTTACCCGGGGTTCAGTTTTCAGAACCCCTGCCGCTGCAAGCCTCGATCGCAGATCAACTATCGATCCTGCGCGGAGTCGATTGTTCCGCCAGCAACCATACACCTATTACGATGCAAGCCGGTAACCCGCTGGCACGACGTACCAATGATGGTCGCGATGGTGGGGGATATCCGTCCATGGGTTCGATCGTCTCTCACTTTCGAGGATCGAACAGCCCCGAGATGCCGGCCTTCATCGGGCTGGCTCGAACGTGGACCTCCGACGTTTACGGAGCGGGCTTGTTGGGGTCCCGGCACGATCCGGTCAAAGGGCTGGAGCTGGCCGGTAAATTCAATCTTCCCAAAGGAATCGAAGTCGCGCGACTGGGTAATCGCAACACCCTGCGGCGCGAGTTTGAGCGGCTCCGCCGCGATCTGGGGCAGGCAGAAACGACCGATCGATTGACCCAACAGGCGTATGAAATGGTTGTCTCCGGCCGCGTGCAACAAGCGTTTGACCTGGACCAGGAGTCCGCTCAGTTGCGCGACGAGTACGGACGTTCCAGTGTGGGTGAAAAGGCCCTATTGGCGCGCCGTCTGGTCGAATCGGGTGCCAGTTTCGTCTTAGTCAGCGGAGCCTGGGGTTACTTTGATCACCACGGTGACGACATCCGCTGGGGCGGTATTGAAAAGGGACTCAAGCCCTTATTGCCACGTGTCGATCGCGCACTCTACGCATTAATCGGGGATCTCAAACAACGCGGCCTCCTCGATCAGACATTGGTGTTGATGATGGGAGAGTTTGGTCGTACTCCCGTAATCAATGAGCAGGCAGGACGTCACCACTGGACGAATATCATGTCGATGGTTGTTTCCGGAGGCGGGCTGCCAACCGGACAGGTCATCGGCAGTAGCGATGACCGTGGAGCAGAAATCCGCAGCGGACGAGTACGACCGCAGGATCTCGCCGCGACAACGTTCCGCCACTTGGATATCGACCTGAACTCGCACTGGGTCGATCCACGTGGACGTCCTGTTCCGATTGTGACTGAAGGTGGTCGCCCCATTCCGGAACTGCTCTAGAAGCATACCGTGTCGGTAAGGCAGCGCTCGCCTCAGGATCTGGCAACGCATCTCTACGCGCGGCAGCAAACGTGTCAAGAAACAAGCTGGTGAATCGGCTCCGCACCCTCAGGACCCACGAGACGCTGATCCAGCCCTCGGTAAAAGTACGACAGCGCATTGGGATCGAAACCGAGTTGACGCAATACGGTGGCGTGTAATCGTTTGACATGCAACGGTTCTTCGACCGCTGCGCTGCCCAGTTCGTCCGTTGTTCCCAGACTCATGCCACCCTTGATGCCACCCCCAGCGAGCCACATCGTAAACCCGTAGGAGTTGTGATCCCGCCCGGTCCCTTTGGCATATTCAGCGGTCGGTTGGCGGCCGAACTCTCCGCCCCAGATAATAAGCGTCTCGTCGAGCAGACCGCGCTGCTCCAGATCCGCAAGCAACCCAGCAATCGGCAAATCGGTATTCCCCGCGTGGTAATTGTGGTTCTTGACCAGATCACCGTGGGCATCCCAATTGGCATCATTGTGGTTGCCACCAGAGTAGATCTGGATGAAGCGAACACCTCTTTCCACAAGTCGGCGGGCGAGCAGACACTTGCGACCAAAGTCAGCAGTCCGTTTCTGGTTCAACCCATACAGTTGATGGATGTGTTCCGGCTCATTTTCAAAAGCCACCGTCTCAGGCACACTAGACTGCATCCGAAACGCCAGTTCGTAACTGGCAATCCGAGCTGACAGGGCGCTGTTGTCCTGACGGGTTTCCAGGTGCCGATCATTGAAGTTGCGCAAGCGGTCGATGAGGAGCCGTTGTTCTTGACGGCTTGCCCCACGGTGGTTCTTCAAATCCAGAATCGTCGTTCCCGTCGCATTGAAAACGACACCTTGATACGAAGCCGGCATATAACCGCTCGTCCAGTTTTTAGCACCGCTGATCGGCCCCCCTGTCGGATCGAGCATGACAACATACCCAGGCAAATTTTCGTTCTCAGTCCCTAGTCCATAATTGACCCAGGACCCGAGCGAAGGCCGACCACTGAGTACGCTTCCCGAATTCATCATCAACATTGCTGATCCGTGGATCGGCGAATCCGCAATCATCGAATGTACAAAGGCAATCTTGTCGACCTGTCCACCCAGATGTGGAAAAAGATCACTGACCCATTTACCGCACTCACCGTACTGTTTGAATTTCCACTTTGGACCAACGACCCGTCCACCATCTTTGCGACCGCCGCGACCAAATGTCTTGATCTTGACCGTCTTGCCATCCAAGTCGTACATGCCGGGTTTGTAATCAAATGTATCAACATGGCTGGGACCACCGTACATGAACAAGAAAATCACATTCTTGGCCTTGGCCGGTAACGGAGGCGTCTTGACGGCCAACGGGTTCTTCCACGGCGTCGCGCCATCTGCGGCCACTGCCTGCGAACGCAAGAATCCATCGGTCGACATCAGGCCGCTCAGCGCCAGAGAAGTAAACCCACCCCCCACCTGGTGCAACAACTCGCGGCGCGGCAGGCGACCACAAAAAGTGTTTCTGGGCTGACGTTCGGGGTCAAAATACATACGACTCTACTCCAACGTTAGTCTAAATAGACGAATTCATTGAGATTCAAGACCAGCAAACAGAACCGCTGGAGCGCCGCGACTGGCTCCAAGTCAAGCTGCTCACGAAGTTCACTTAACAAAGCAACACCCTCTGCGACTTCTGGTTTCAACGCCCTGCGGCTGGTGGCCAATTCCAGTGCTCGGCGCACCTGGCCGGCCAGATCGTCGGGTCGGTCGACGATCAATCGCTGCGCGAGTTGCTCGGAGGCATCGTTCAGCAGCTTGCTGTTGAGCATCGTCAGAGTCTGGGTCGGAACGGTTGTGACAAAACGCACATCACATGTGTTATCGGTATCCGCCCAATCGAAGGACTCCAGGAATGGCTCCCGTAACGAACGTTTGACGAAGATGTAAACGCTGCGTCGGTTACGTTCCGCCGGGGACGACTTACCCCAGGCAGCACCTGGTCGGGAAGCCGTTCGCAAGACGTCGCCTGGCACCTCGGAATAGATACTGGCCCCTCCCATGCGGAAGTTGATCTGGCCCGTCAGATTGAGGATCGAATCACGAATCTCCTCCGCCGCGAGGCGCCGCATATTGTAACGCCAAAACAGGTCGTTTCCTGGGTCTGCTCGTAACGCCGCAGGATTGGATTGACTCGACGTCTGGTAGAGTCGGCTCGTCATCAATAACCGATGGACGCGTTTCAGCCGCCACTCTCCATGCATCAATTCGGTCGCTAACCAATTCAGCAGCTGAGGGTGGGTCGGCAAGTCTCCCAGGTAACCAAAGTTATTCGCGCTACGGACGATGCCACGGCCAAAGTGGTGCTGCCAAAGTCGATTCGCCATCACTCGAGCCGTCAGCCGATTCTGTTTGCTTACCATCCACTCGGCAAGGGCTCGCCGTTTGAACGTCGTGGGAGCCTTGGCATCCACAGAAGGAATTGCCAGTTGGGGCGGATCGAGAATCTGAGGCAGTCGCGGCCCCACTTCGTCACCTTTGAGACGAGGGTTTCCGCGGTTGAGGATCCAGGTCTTATGACGCCCCGCTTCACTGACCGCCATGGCAAATTCAGCCCGCTCCTCAATTTTTTGTTTCTTCAGTTCGCCCAGCGTGCGTACAAGCCGCTGATAGGACTGTAACCGTTCGGCACCGAGAATTTCGCGCCCGTACCTGGCCGCCAGAACCGCCGTCGGAAGTTGACCATCGTCTGCGATAAACCCCGCATCAATGTACTGCCCCCCGCCGGTCTGCCGGCAGTAGATCGCGAGCGTATTGCGTCCCGTTTGCAACAGTTCGAAACACTCGGTCGTCACGTCGACCTGTTGGTAGCTGGTCACGTAACCAACAAAACGTTTGATCAGTTTGCCATTCAAGTAGACTTCGGCATCTTCGTCGTGATGAATGTGAAGTTTCACACGCCCTGGAATTGTCGTCAGGCGAAAATCCCGGCGAAGCCAGATTGCTTTCGATTTCCACTCGGTGTGGACGCGACTGCCGGGAGTACCCTTGGTGCCAAAACCAGCTGGCCCCTGCTTCCAGGACCGATCGTCGAAGGCCAGTTCAAACCAGTTGTTTGCCGGTTTTTTCACTGTGTATTTCCAGTCTGTCCCCGACTTGTCCGTGGCAGCGGGGATGAGCGCCTGCTCCTGTGGCTTCCCTTTCTTTTTGACGTTCAATTGCAGCTCAGGCTTGGCCTTGGCCAGCTTTTCCAAGAACTCGCTTTCCCAAACGTCGATGCCCCTTTGCAATTGCATTTCCTCAGCCTGACGCGTCGCCAGGCGACGTTCGTAATCCGCTTTCGCTTCCAGATCAGTGATCGCCACATGATTTCGGCTTCCAGATCCTTGTGGCGAAATATCCGCAAAAAAAGCCAACATCGAGTAATAATCGGCTTGCGGAATCGGATCGATCTTGTGGTCGTGACAGCGTGCACAGCCGAGGGTCATAGCGAGCATCGTTTCGCCAGTCGTGCGCAAAATGTCATCGAGATAGTCGTAACGTGCCAACTCGCGATCCGCCGGGTCATCGTCCCAGATTCCGAGTCGATAGAATCCCGTGGCGATGATTGCATCCGGGTCAGAAGCAGGCAACTCATCTCCCGCGATCTGCTCTGACACAAATTGATCGTAGGGTTTGTCTGCGTTCAGTGAACGGATCACGTAGTCGCGATACTTCCATACCAGCAATTTATTGGTGTCCCGTTCATAGCCGTTGGTTTCCGCATAACGCACGAGATCAAGCCAGTGACGCCCCCATTTCTCTCCGTACTTTGGCGATGCCAAGAGTCGATCGACTACGCGTGTCGCCGCGTCAGGCACCCGCATTTCCTCGTAAGAAAGCACCTCCTCCGGTGTCGGCGGTAACCCGAGTAAGTCATAGTGTGCCCGCCGCAACCATTGTTGCCGGCTGGCAAGGCTGTTGGGCTGCAAGCCGTGTTGGTGAAGTTGTTCATCGATGAAAGCATCGATCGGTTGGGCAGGCACAGGGCCGTGACGCCAGGCGGGCAAGGGCGGACGCTCGAGAGGCTGAAACGCCCAGTACGATCGCGTCCGGTCGTTAATCTGGTTGGTCGGCAACCCCTCATTCGGCTCGCCACGGATTTCGCGCTGGGGATTGTAGGGCGCACCGAGCTTAAGCCACCGCGCGATCAACTCAATCTGCGCTGCTGGCAGACGACCATCCGGCGGCATCCGCTCACCACTCTCACTGGAGCGCAGTAAGGACAATAAGTGGCTCTCACCTGGTTGCTCTAAATTCACCACTGCTCCGCTGTCCCCTCCGCGGAGTAAACCTTTCCGACTGGTGATGCGAAAATTCCCCTTCAATGCGCGTTTGTTGCCGTGACAGGAAAAGCAACGGTCCTTGAGAATGCCGAAGATCTGCCGGTCGAAAAACTCGAGCTTGGCAGCATCGGATAGTGGCTGGGCAACCGCCAGACTGGACACGGACCACGTCAGGACGAACACACAAGCACGTAACATTGGCTAATCGCTCCACAGACAACCCGCAAACTGAAAACAACCAGGGGGTCTCGTACAGGGCGGCACACTCTGGCCTGGGGCAATCGTACTCTCTGACTCGATCCCTGTTCAACCGAGGTTGCGCACCCGCTGAGCCAATTCACGTCCAGTTCCACAACACCATCGTTGTGTCAGTAGCGCTGCCCCCCCCGAACGTGATTCATCGAACTAGCGTTGTACAGGCTCGCGACGAAATTCGGGTAGCGGAACGCTGATCACCAGCGCAGCGACCGGATTGCGTTTCTTTCCAGGCGCGGCGGGCGAGTGACACTTGAGGCAGGAACTAAATAGGGTGATAGCTCCCGCGCGGTGCAAATGCCCCTGGTCGACCTGAACAAAAGTCCGTTGGCCGCGGGCCAAGGCGGTCGCGGCACGTTTCTCAAACGCGCTGCGTGGCTTGTGTTGCAGGCTCATCGCCGGCGTATTCACAGCCATCCAGCGGGCCTCAATATTTGCGTTACGTTTCAGACGATAAAAGACACCTTCCAAGGCACGCGAGGGGACCGGCAAAGTATCCCCATCTTTGAAATAAGATCGATGAATGACGCTGAGAGTTGCAGTTAATGTCTGATGCAATAGATCAGCCTGGGTCTGCGCGATAGCGACGGCTGAGCTCTGCTGCGGCGGTGGCTCGGGAGGCACAGACGCTGTCTGGGC
This sequence comes from Planctomycetaceae bacterium, assembly GCA_002724245.1. GTDB lineage: Bacteria > Planctomycetota > Planctomycetia > Pirellulales > Pirellulaceae > UBA9264. The sequence continues at coordinate 8,310 of PBOG01000201.1, read as the reverse complement.
AATACCTCGCTGCCAGGTGACAGCCCACAAGCACACAAGCACTGTGACAGCAAGTCTGGCCATTACGATGCGACTTGCCCTCACTGGCAACCCTTGAGCAAATGAAACCATGCTGGTCTTCCTCCATGGCGCACGCTGAAGCCACGTCGAGATCGATGCGCCACAATCGCAAGTCCCTTGATGACCCGACCCTGCCCGGGTAGCCGCCACACCAATTGGCTGAACCGGTCTACCCGTCCATTTCCCAGACCACGACCTTGCCGTGCCCAGCCGCGTAAATCCGGTTGTAATTTTCATCCACAACCAGATCGTGGATATGCATGGGAGCTTTTTCCTGCCGTATGACTTTTTTCGAGTCGAGGTCAATAAACTTGATGAAACCATTGTGGTCACCACCTGCCCCGAGCAACCACTTCCCCTGGGGATGGAAGATCAGCCGTTCAAACAACCCCTTGAACTTGTCACCAGGAAATTCGTGCGTTCGCTCGCCCTTCTGCCAATCGAAGACCTCGAGTCGTGCCAGCGCGCCGAGATGATCAATATTTCCAATTTGCCCGATGCCGCCGACAGCCAGTAAACGGCTGTCCGCAGAAAATGCCAAGCTGCGAATTCCACCGATTGAGTGGATGCGTTGCTTCGGATCCCAGGTATACATCTTCGGCGCATCAAGTTCTTTCAGCTTTTTGCCACTGGAAATTTCCCATACCACAATGTGCCCCACCTTGTCAGCTGTCGCCAGGAGCTTGCCATCTGATGAAATCCCTGTACAGAACAACATGGAGGGGAAATGGTGTGGTGTCTGCGGTTTGTGACCTCGCAATTCCCGTAGCAATTTTCCACTCTCGGCATCCCACAAGCGGCACACCATGTCGTCTGCCACTGTAACCACCGTGCGCCCATCAGGAGTCACGTCAACGCGTCGAATCCACTTCTGGTGGGCAGTGAGTGAACGCACCTGATCACGGGACTCCCGGTTCCACCATATCAACCGGCCGTCATAGCCCCCCGAGACCAACTGTCCGCTGTCTGTCAGAACCAGCCCGCTGACGTAGCTGCGATGGCCGACAAACGCCTGCGGTTTCGATTTTTCATCGAAGGCGTCGAATGAGTAGACACGCTGGTCACTGCTCCCTACATACAACTGCGTCGATTCCGGCAGGCGGGCAATCGAAAACAGAATGTCGGGGCGATCAACTTGCTTGACGACTTTCAACTTTGCGGGATCCGACATGGATCATCCTCTCAAATGAAATCAGAACAACGCTGCTTAGCAGACACTCGTTCGAAAACCCTCGGTTCACTAAACGATGAGCTACTGGTCCTATCTAGGAACTTGTATCCTGCTGGAGCAGTGACTTCCAAGCGATTCCAAACAGGCAACCGGGTTCAAACAGATAACAAAACATCCTGAGATACACAGACTACGCTAACACTTCGGAAACCGGTTCGATGCCCGGATTCGTCAATGGTAATGGCCGCGCCCCGACAAAATACTCGTGTTGGTGATCGATGCCGAGCGCCTGGTAAATCGTGGCAAACAGCTCACCCGCTCCAATCTCGCCATCCTTGACATGTTGTCCATCGGCATCCGTTTCACCATACACCGTCCCGCCCTTGACTCCACAACCAGTCAAGGAAGCGCTCCAGGCACGGGCGAAATGATCTCGCCCCAGACTCGGGTTAATGTTGGGTGTGCGGCCGAATTCGGCGAGCGTAATCACCAAAGTATCCTCTAACATTCCCCGCGACTTGAGGTCGTCAAGCAATGTGGACATGACATGATCCAACTCGCTAACCAACTCCAGGTGGGTTTCAAAATTCTGCCCATGGCTGTCCCACCAGGCGCGCGAAACCTTGACAAACGGAGTCCCTGCTTCCACCAGGCGACGTGCCACCAAAGCCTGTCTCCCAAACAACGACGGTCCGTATCGATCACGAATCCACTGCGGTTCACCCGAGACATCAAACAGCTCTTCACTCGCCATCAATCCCCGCACCCGCGCATACGCCTCGTTGTGGCTGTCCAAGGTGTTCGAGTCACGGCCGGCAGCAAAACGCTGGCTGATCAATGCGCGCAGATCCATCCGTTCCCGATGGTCGAGATCCGAAATTGTCTCCAATCGAGAGAGATTTTCAGGCTTGGTGTTCGTCGTCAAGAACATCGGCATATATCGGGCGCCCAGGAATCCAGACTGCCCCAGGGCGTTTCCGCGCCCTTCGGTCGCCGTGTAAAATGAAACGTAATCCGGCACCTTACTGTCAGCCTGGCCTAATTCACGTGCACAGACCGCCCCTAAATCGGGATAGGTGACATTGGGCTCATCCCGGCGGCCCAAATGCATCATCCGTGCCGCACTACCGTGCGACCCATCCTTCGTGTTCAACGAACGGATAATTGCGGTGTGTTCCAATCGCTGTGCCATCTTTGGCAGCAACTCGGAAATTCGGACCCCTTCCAGGTTGGTCGAAATGGCCCCAAATGGACCACCTGTGGGACGATTCGGTTTCGGGTCCCATGTTTCCAGTTGACTTGCTCCCCCTGCCAGCCAAAGCAGGATCACCCGTTTGCCACGGCGCCGCAGCTGATTCGCCAGAGCCGGAGTGCGCAGCACATCCAAGCTTGTCATATCAGACGCCAGCCCGGCAGTTGCCAACGCGGTACCGCCGAGAAAAGCACGCCGATTGACCAGATGCTCGGTAGATCCGCAAAAACCGTTGCCTCGTCTACGGGCCATAACATCGCTCCCGAAAAAGCAGTTTGTTTCTTATTCTTGTCATCGGCCAACACGAGTCCGTCTGGCCTGACGATTAATAATTAAACCGACATTCACTACTCGTCAAAAGCGCCCAGACCAATTGCCGGCACGAATCCAGCTTACGATCCACACGACGCGCCAGGTATGCTTCAAACGACTTGATTTCCTGCTCATCCGGTGGTCGATTGAGGACCGTCCAAACCGCCACCTCAACCAGTTCACGCGAATCTTCAATTGCCTTCAACTTCCCTACGAGTGAATCGCCCGAATCACTGAGAAACTCCTTCTCGACCTGCTCGGCGTTATTCATCAAGAGTGCTTCCGTTACACCGATCTGAAAACCGTCATAAGGCTGCTCGATCTGACTCGCAAAACCACGGGCGGCGTTTTCCTGAGACTCAATTTGTTTCTGCAGTTCCTCGATCTTGTCTGATGCGACAAATCGATCGGGATTCATACTGCCCATCCGCAAGGTTGTAGCATATTGATAGCGACTCAAGGGACGCAGTGCAGCCGTTGCGAACAGCCGGGCATCCGGGCGTTGCTCACCGTCGTGCCGGCTACTGCGGGCATACGCCTGGCTCATCTGCAGGCCTCGCATCAAACGTTTCAAGTCGTACTTATGTGATACGAGATCGCGTGCCAGCCAGGCAATCAGTTGCGGGTGGCTCGGTGGATTCTCAGGGTGCATCTGGTCGATCGGTACAACCAGACCAACCCCAAACAAACGATGCCAGATCTTGTTCACAATAGCCCGCGCGAAGTAGTTGTCCTCCTTGGCCTGTAAGGCCACCTCCACCAGTTGGGCTCGACGACTGAACGCCGGAGCTGGCGGCGGCTGTTTCTTTTTCTTGAGCTCTTCCAGTTTCGCTTTTTCGGCCTTCTGTTCCTCACCCGTCGGATCCTTGGACGCAGGCTCTTCAAGTACCGTACCGTTGAGAAACATCAGCGATGCCTGACGCGACTCGCCGAAGTTGGTCTTGAATTTGACCAACCCGTATTCGCGTTCCCCAAGCAACCCGCCATTGTCAAAGGTACGGTTGAAAAACGACTTCATGCCGTAGAAATGGTCCTGTGTCCATTCAGAGACATGCGGATGGTCGTGACACTTGGCACAGCTGATATTCACTCCAAAAAACACCACACTCGCCTGGTTCGTCAACTTGTCCAAGTCGGATACCCGAGTCTTGACAAACCGTAACGCCCCAGTCTGTTGGGCGTCATCATCACGCCCCAGCAGCAATTCGCGAAATATCTCATCCCAGTGCCGATTGTCGCCAAACGCCTGCAACAGGTATTCGCGAATACTCTCGCCCCCGGCCATCAACATGTGGTCAAACTCATTCGCTTGATGACGTACAAAACCAGGATCGGCAAACAATCGATCGAGCAGCTCGGCCCGCCGCTGCTGGCTGGTGGAAGCAATGAACTCCCTGGATTCATGAACCGTCGGCGGCCGCCCCACCAGGTCCAAGGTGATCCGGCGGACCAGTGTTGCAGGTGCCGCCACCGCCGCCGGAGAAATACCCGCACTAGCTAGTTTGGCTCCCAGGTAGTGATCCACCACTTCCGCAATGGTAATCTCGGGGCCCAATAACTCTGCTGTCTGGCCTGATCCCTGCAGGATTGGCAGAGTCAGCAGGGCCAGCCAAAGGGCTCGACAACCTTTCCCGATGCAGTCATTCCGCATCAAAACACCTCGCATGGGTCTTTCTTGGGGGGTGGGAATTCCAAGGCGCAAAGTCGCTCATCCATCAGCATCATACACATCAAAGGGCCTTCATTCAAGCCAACATCGCTAACCGTAAATGCCATATCTAAAAAGACTTAGGGCCATCGCTACGGTCTCGGCCACAACCGCGGTCCTGATGATTGCACCTGCCGGCTCGATGTTAACGACGGAGTCCACACAGGAAAGTCACTGCCCTGCAGCCCCCGCACGAACGACGACACACCGACTGCAACTCGGGGCAGCATCACACTTGAGCAGGTACCGGGTAGCCCAGTTGCTGGTCAACCAGATTCATCAACGGCTGGCCGGCAACATACCTGCCCAGGTTCTCGATGAAAAAATCCGCCATTTGCTGCATTCGCTGTGGCGATAGTCCCGCACAGTGCGGACTGATGACCAGATTGGGAACCTCCCAGAGATTGCTTTCCGGTGGTAGTGGCTCCTGCTCGCAAACATCAATCCCGGCCGCGGCAATGCTGCCACTCTGAAGCGCGTCTACGAGCGCGTGTTCATCCACAATGCTACCGCGAGCGATATTCACCAGCACAGCGTTAGACTTCATGTGTGAGAAACGATCGGCATTGATAAGGTGGTGTGTCTCGCTCGTATAGGGACAAGAGACGAGCACAAAATCCGATTGCTCCAGCAACTGGTCGATCTCATCGATCGACCACAATTCTGCGACCGACTCGGGTTTAGGAGGCTGGTGTAAATCCACTGCCAGAACACGCATCCCAAAAGCCGCAGCCACCCGCGAATACCTGCGCCCAATTCCGCCTAAGCCAATTACGCCCACCGTACTTCCATCGAGGTCAATCCGATCGACCGCTTGCCAATTGTGCTGTTTCTGCTCTTCCCAATAGTGAGGTACGCGCCCCGCGATAGCCAGCGTTAAACACCAGGCTTGTTCCGCAACTTGTGGAGCGTAAACCCCACTTGCGTTGCTAATCAACAGGTCTCGCTTGACCAGTTCCGGTACTAGAATTTGGTCCAACCCCGCAGACGTTACTTGAATCCAACGCAAGTGCGGCGCGTGTTGAAAGACCTCGGGAGGATGAAACCCGAAAAAAATCTCAGCCTGCTCCAATTCGGTAGCAAGCTGTTCTTTACTACTGACCACGACCTCGTTAGCGCCTGCCGCACTGCGAATGGAAGCAATCTGCGACTCGTCAAAACCGACAGGATCATAAATGACTATCTTCATGGTTGTTCACTACCTGATTAGCACGTGGCCAACAATGAGCTACGCAGTCGCTTGCGGCAGGTGGCGGCCTTCCCAGGTACCACGCGCCACAGACCGCGCCACGCGAAATCCGTGCGAATCCCGCCTGACTCTTACCAACGAGCAGACCATAATACGTCGCGACAACGCCCAGCGGTAGCAGCCTCACCCAGCAACCAGGCCACGCTGTTTTCGGCGTGCCACGTTAGCCCGCCTCTCCATCCGCCGCAGGCTGTAAGTGAATCTCAGGAATCCGCTCTGGATCGATTTCGAGATCCGGGAACTCCTCTTCCGCAGCGATTATTTCACGACAGCAATCCTCGAACTCCCTCAACAACTTCTCCAGATCGACCCCTTCGCGAAACGGTCGATAGGGTTCAAGGTATTTGCGGCTACTGTGGTAGAGCTTACGGGCCCCGCGAATATTCCCATTTCCAAAATGGTGGAGGCACACCGCGACCTGAATTAACCCCTGGTAAAAAGTGCGCGAGGGACTCTGGTCATCCGCCCACAACTCCTCCCAGGATTCGTGGGCTTCGAAGAATTCACAGTCATTAAAAAAAACGACCCCCTGTAAGAAACGGGGGTCGTATGGTTGCGTGTTCATAAATCCTCAAACGCAGTGCAAGTTACTGGCCACCGCCGCCACCGCCGCCACCGCCGCCTTCGTCATCATCGTCGTCAACGCGACGTTGTTCACCACTCGCAAAGTTAAACGTGAAGACGTCGGTAATCGAGGAGAACATCGGCATCGGGGTAACCCGCACGTACCGTCGGTCGGCCGAAATCACAGCACTAGTAAAGAACATCGAACCTGAGGGAAGTACTGTCAGTACTGGGCGAAAACCAGACTGCCCACGCGGTCTGCCGCGGCGCAGACGACCATCTCGTTTGGCCAGTCGCATCTCGCGTTGATACGCTTCTGAGGCCAGCGAATTGTCAAGATTGCTCAACATCTGTGCAGCGATGGCACGACCTACTGCCTCTTGATCCTGAACGACCCGTGCCAACTGCACTTCTTCAAGTGGTTCAGCGCGGCGGCCTTTATCCAGCTCAAACGTCACGATTGCATCCTTGTCACCAATTTCGAGTTGCCGGTGCAGGTGATTCTGTCCCTTGGTGCGATAATTGGTATAGATGTCGATGGTCACCTTGCCAGCGGTCACCTTACCCCAGATCCGCCGCAGGAAAACCTGGTACTGCCCAGCAAACGCCTTAGAGCAAACGTAGGTCTCAGAGTAACCACGGACCGGTGTAACACCGGCACGTGCCGAGGTATCACCCAGAATTACACCACCAGAGGTCGTGCGTGGATTCCGCAAGGAGCAGATCGTGCCGCCCGGTTCCTCGACCATGACATCGATATCGGCATCACCTGTCCAAGTCACCTTCACCACACAGTCGCGGACCAAGGCGCGATTCAACACACTTTCAAACTGAGATGCTCGCTCCTGTTGACCATCCTCGCGCAACTGTTTGAGGGTGGCCATGGCAACGCGTTTGGCCTTTCTCTCGATCGCGCGATGCTCGCGAGGCCAGGCGTGGCTGAGAATCCCTTCACAAGCCCATCGTAAACCTTCGATATCGTTCAGCCGTTGCGCTGCCGCTAAACCGTGTATATACGGTTCGGGGCGAAAGTTCTGCGACGCGGCGACATCTTGAAACAGTTGAATCGCGCGTTGATCGAATCCATTGGCCGCCAGGTAGGAAGCAACCCACAATACGTCCTCAGGCGACCGACTGAAATCCACCGCCGACATAATAGCCCGCTCGATCTCCTCGGCTGGCGCCTGCACAGTACGCATCGCCAATCCTAACGCTTCGTACATCCATGGTTGCGCGAAGCCATGACGCAACGCTGCCTGCAGCACATGCACTACTTCCTGGACCTTGGCCAGAGCCTCTTTTTCTTGATCCTTCTCTAGCAAGCTCTCGGCATGGTTCATTTCCAAGCGGACATTAACACGCACCATTCGATTCACTTTGCGTCGTTCCGCAGCATTACCGTTAGCGTGTTCTGTAAAAAACCGGTTCCAGGCAGCCGACAAAGACTCACCCGGCTGACGATCTAACTTCACCGGGGCTGCTTCTGCGGGTTCTGCAGTCACGTCCTGCGCGGTCGCACTACGTTTGATCTTGGGGCGTTTGATCGGTGCAGCAACGGCTTTCTTGGTGCCCAGTGACAGCTCTTCTTCGACAGCGAACATGCCACCACCACCGCCACCCATACCGCCACCGCCACCGCCCATACCACCACCGCCCATACCACCACCGCCCATACCGCCACCGCCCATACCGCCACCGCCCATACCGCCACCGCCCATACCACCGCCACCCATGCCGCCACCCATGCCGCCACCCATGCCGCCACCCATGCCGCCACCCATGCCACTCATAATGGGAACGACAAGGTCACCGACGGGATAAACACGAGTAATCAACTCAGTTTCCGCCTTTTCCTGCGTCGTAATACTGAGCACTTCGTCTTTGATCGTATAGGTCAGCTCCAAATCTCCCAGGATGTTTCGCAGCGCCGCCCGCAAGGAAATACCAGTCAAATTCTTCGTGATCGGATTGGTAGCAACATCAAAACCAATCTC
>PBOG01000200.1 GCA_002724245.1 Planctomycetaceae bacterium | reverse complement strand
GGCGCGGGCCTTCACGATCAACCGCGGCAGCCACGCGATGCCTTCCACTTCCGCGTCCTTGGGCGGGAACTCGTGCATCTCCATCCGGCGCGCAGCGGGTTGGCTGTTCAGTGTGTTCAAGAAATGCTCGCGACGGACGGCTTGAAGTTCCACGACGTGTTCATAAATGACGTCGCCCCAGCCAACATAGTCGTCGCAGAAATCAAACATCTCCTGCGCGCTGCAGCCATTGGATTCAAGGAAAGCAACTTGGTCTCCCGTGAACATGGATTCCGGATCGTCGCAGCCACCCCTGCGCCGCTCGACACCGGCGTCGAACACTGTTTGGAATTCATCCTGCCAATTGTCCACGCCGCATTTTGCGATCATCGAAGCAGACTGACAACCCACTTTTGCTCTAGTTTTGCTCTAGAAAAGCATTTGTGCTATTGATGGTTGACAGCTTTTCCAAGAGATCTATTTTCCTTTAAACAATCACCTTTGGTGGACCCAGTTCCACTTGTTTAAGACAACGACATTGAGGATCGGCCATGGAGTTTTACATCATTCGTGGACAGAAGACGCACGGACCATACTCACAGGAACAGGTCATCAGAATGCTGGACGCTGGGGACTTGGATTCAACTGACTTGGCCTGGCGCACCGACCTTCCGAAGGCATGGAGTCCCTTGAGCGAATTGATCGAGCGGGTTGAATCGAACCCCTACGGCCTTGAGGGGAAAATTCGTATCGATCCTTCGGAGTTGGGACGTTCTGGTTACGAGGAGGTTTTAGAACCAAAAAAAGAATCCGCACCGACGGGCAAGACCACTACCCGCAAGGTGTTAGATGCCCTGACCCTCTTGCTGCTTCTGAGTGCCATCATCGCCAGCATTATTTATCTTCCTCAAGTCATCAATCCCACTCCAGAGCAGACAGTACTTCCTTCACAGATTAAGCCGGATGAAAGTGACAAAAACAATCCGCAGGATCTAAAACCACCCACCGCTTTTGAACTTGCTACTACCCAAGCCAACTCGGGCAACGCTTCCGCCATGTTGCGCGTTGCCCATATGTACAGAGATGGGAATGGCACAGGCGCGGATGCCGCAAAGGCCACAACTTGGCTAACCAAGGCTGCGGAAAACAATCATACCGAGGCAGCCTATGAATTGGCCATGATCCACGGACGTGGTGATGGCGTTGCACAGGACATTCAAGCGACCCTGCGGTGGATGGAAAAAGCAGCCAGCCTTGGGCATGTGGATGCACAACTGCGACTGGGAACGATGTTTGAAGATGGAAACGGCACGGACCCGGACCCGAAAGCCGCGATGCAGTGGTATCAAAAGGCCGCTGACCAAGGTAATGCAAAAGCCATTCACAGCGTCGGCAAACTCTCGGAAGATCTTCAAGAGAAATTTGCCTTGTTCCGGAAGGCTGCCGAAATGGGGCTGCCGGAGGCGATGTTTGGAGTTGGGTTTGCGCATGAGTTGGGCATCGGGGCCGAGCGGGATATTGCGGAGGCGGCAAAGTGGTATCGAAAGGGAGCTGAAAATGGATCCACCGAGGCGCAAGTTCGTTTTGCCCGCATGTACGCCTCAGGCGAGGGAGTGGAGAAAAACGAGAAGGAGGCATTCGCATGGTTCCTGAAGGCAGCGGAAGGAGGGCATGCAATGTCGCAAACGATAGTGAGTTTCGAGCTAAGCGTGGGCAGGCATGTACCGGAAGACCAGAATGCCTCAGCTAAGTGGGCGCAACGAGCAGCGGAACAAGGCTTTACGAGGGGCCAACTGATGTGGGCGGACCACTTAATCAATGCCAAAGGAACCACCCGCAATCTGGATGAAGCTCTTAGGCTTAGCAAGCTGGCCTTGCAGGAGGACGATGAGGTCATGGCAGATCGCGCGAAATATAATATCTACCGCCTGAACCTGTTACTAAAGGCGAGTCTGACATCGGGCTTCAAAAACGCGGAACTCAGGGCAAAGGCGGAAGGTGGAGATCGGGAGGCACAATATCAGATGGGGCTGGTCACGGAATGGAGTGTCGGCGAAGAGGCAAGTGATGAAGCCGCATTGGACTGGTACCGAAAATCAGCCATCGAAGGCTTCGCGCCTGGACAACATGAACTAGCCAAAAAAATGCTCTCCAAGGCGAACACGGAGAGGAAGCAAAAGGCAGTGCTTGAGCTTCTTACAGGAGCCGCAAATCAAAACTATCCACCGGCAATGCTGGAGTTAAGCCGTGCGCTACGAAATGGAATTGGAGGTGAAGCGAATCCAGAGCGCGCACTTTCTTTGGTACAAAAAATGGCTGAAGGCGGTGATTCCGATGGCCAATACCAACTGGGTTGGCAGCAACTCAATGGAATTGGCGCGCCACGCAACATTTCGGCAGGTGCGGTTTGGGTCCGGAGGGCAGCTATTCAAGGAAATGCACAAGCACAACATCTACTTGGAGAATTATATGCTGCGGGTGACGGCTTTGAGCAGGATGACTTGGAGGCTTATGAGTGGTTCCTGAAAGCCGCAAACCAAGGCAACACCGCAGCCATGCTCGCCTTGGGAGTCGCCCATGCCACGGGCAGGGGCAAGCAACAGGATCAAAAGCAAGCGGTTCACTGGTATACCAAGGCTGCAAAGCGGGGAAATGAAGAAGCCCAGTTTTACATCGGCAATCGCAGCCTTGAAGGCAAAGGGCTCGACAAGGATGAACGCAAGGCGGTCGAATGGTTTTTCAAGTCCGCAGAAAAAGGGCACCACGGGGCACAGTACCAGTTGGGGCTGCTGTATGCACAAGGCAAAGCCGTGGAGCGTAATCTGAATTTCTCATTGCGCATGCTGAAAAAGGCTGCAGCTTCCGATAATAAGCAAATTTCCGGGTTGGCCGATGGCAAGATTAAATCCATCAATTCATTACTGGAAGCTGGCATCCCGGAAAAATTCCATAGCCAGACGCTTATAAAGTCGGCCCAAGAAGGGAATGCGAAGGCCCAATACCACATGGGGCTCCTCCACTTGGTCGGGCTGGAACCTGATTTCGACGTTAACATTGATAGGTCAATCCAATTCCTGACAAAGGCCGCACTTCAAGGCGAGGTGGAAGCGCAGCACGAACTTGGCAGAATTCATCGGTTTGCCAAAGGTGTGGAACAGGATTACGACGAGGCATTCAAATGGCTCAAGATGGCGTGGGAAAAAAACCACTCGGGAGCATCGTATCTGTTGTCGGACATGTTCATTCATGGGCGTGGAGTAGATCGAAACCTAAAGATCGGCATGAATTTGCTGGAAAAAGCGAGAATCTCGGCGGATCCGCAAATTTCGCAGTTCGCGGTTTTTGATTTGGCGGTCTGCAGACGAATCCTCAAAGCGGGAATTCCACATGATTATGATCCCCGGAAGATCTTCACCGCTGCAGATGGTGGCAACGCCGTTGCTCAATATCAACTGGGCATGTTGTTGAAGGAGGGCGTAGGAGTACCCGAGAACAAGGAACTGGCCGAGACATGGTTTCGCAAGGCGGCAGCCAACGAGTCTCTGCCGGCCATGATTGAACTTGGGAAGATGTATTATTTCGGAAACGGGGTTGCCGAAGATGTGGATGAGGCAATCAAATGGTTCGTCAAGGCAGGCAAGGAAGGCAATCCAGCTGGGTTCTACTTTGTTGGGTTTGCCCATGCCATCGGCGATGGAGCGCCCAGGGATCCAGCCAAAGCGGTGGAGTTTTACACGGTCGCGGCCAAAGGAGGAAACGCATCTGGCCAATACCAGCTGGGTATGGCGTATCTCAATGGGGTTGGCGTGGAGAAAAATCTAGCAAAGGCGGCCGAGAACTTTGCCTTGGCAGCCAAGCAAAATGACAAAGGCGCGGCCTACTACTTGGCGGACATGCTCTTGGAAGGGCGGGGTGTGACCAAAAACACCGAGTCCGGTTTCGACTGGATGGTCAAGGCTGCGCAATTGGGAGACAACCGCGCCCAAACCCGCGTGGGGCAGATTTACGAGAACGGCTCCATCACTGAGAGAAACCTGGGACAAGCCTACTTGTGGTATCGACGCGCATCCGAGCAGGATGATGCGGTCGCCCAGTATTTCCTCGCACGCATGCTGGATGAGGGCCGGGGAGTTGAAGAGGATGTCGGAGCGGCTATCCAGTGGTACCGCAAATCAGCGATGCAGAACGACGCTGATTCGCAATATAAGCTGGCCCTTTTGTTTCAGTCCGACCGTGGGGGAGATCCGGAATTAATCCCCGCATATGCATGGTTCACGGTGGCTGCTGCAAACAAGGGGGATTGGCTGTTGGATCCTGAAGTTAAATCACGAGCGGCGATATTGGCGCTGGCTCCTCGTATGACAGGTGGGCAAATCGCGGAAGCCTTAAAAAGGGTAAAAAATATCACCCAAGAGATCAAGGACGCTGAATCCGGAAACACTGGCAATCAAGAACAGGGGGGGCGACCCACAGGAACAGGAAGCGGATTTTTCATAACCAACAATGGTTACTTGATGACGAATCATCACGTGATTGAAGGTGGAAGAAGATTCATCATTCAAACCACGGACGGTAAGCGGTTTGCCGCGACTTTGGTTAAAGCAAATCCCAAACTTGACTTGGCCATCCTGAAAGTGAATGGCCGGTTTCCAAGCCTGCCACTGGCAACCAGCAACGGTCTGCCGCTGGGTCACCCAGTATTCACCATAGGTTTCCCTGATCCAAAAGTGCTCGGAATCCAGCCCAAGTTCACAAAGGGTGAACTCAGCAGTCTGAAGGGAGTAAGGGACGATCCCAACCGGATGCAAATCAGCGTGCCCGTCCAGCCCGGCAACTCAGGAGGGCCATTAGCCGACAATATGGGGAATGTGGTGGGTGTAATCGTCTCCAGGCTGAATGCGCAATGGACACTCGAGAATAGCGGGTTTATTCCACAAAACATCAATTATGCTGTAAACGGGCAAGCGGCACTTGATTTCGTGAGATCAGTTCCGGCCGCCGCCGGTCAATTAAACCCACCAAACCGTACGCCGGTCGGTGACCCGGTCAAGAATGTCCAGCGGGCAGTTGCCTTGATTATGGTATACGGCAACTGACTGGCGTGCATTTCAGTTGCGCAGATCGACTTCGGCCATCAGCTTGTCGGTGGAGGTGTAGGCTTCGGTGACCCACTCGACGATTTTGCTGGGGTCGGGCGCGTATTCGAGCTCGAGACTGATGGCACCGTCGAAGTCGAGGTCTTTGATGGCCTGCAGGTAGGGCACGAAGGGCACCACGCCACGGCCGGGCGGCAGGTCGCCATGCACTTTGCCGTCACAATCGGAAATGTGCACGTGGCCGGCGCGGCCTTTCAATGCGGCCAGCGACTCGGGTGGGCTGTCACTCAACAGCATGTGACTGATGTCGATGTTGGCCTTCACGGCGGGGTTGTCAACG
>PBOG01000199.1 GCA_002724245.1 Planctomycetaceae bacterium | reverse complement strand
CAGTCCTGGCCGGCTGCAAGGATAACGTTCGCCTGGCAGCCGATTCTGGAGTTCTGGCAGCTGGCGTGGGCCGCGGGGACAGGTTAGCCGCGCCGTTTTTCCAGCAGGGTCATCATCAATAGCGACATGATGGTGCTCAGTTCCGCCACAGAATCCATCTCCTGCAACTTTTCGAGTTCGAATTTACCTTCGAAGAGCGCGGGCCGTTTGGTGAGTCGCATCAGCGGCTGGTCCTGGGCGTCGCGGACCAAATACTTGGGGTGAAAGACATACCCGCTGAGGACGCCGACAAACGGCAGACGCGTGAACAGGTGATCCAGTACTTTGACGAAGGCATTTTCTTCCCGGATGGTGGCGAGCGGCTGGTCATTCGCATCAGCGATTTCATAAGACGCTTTCCAGAGCGATTTCATCCCCTGCCGGCGGACGGATCCGAGTGAGTTGCCCTCGGGATCGGTAATGCGGTAGCAGGCGGACCAGTCAATGACTCGATCGGCACTAATCTCGCAGAGTAGGGTGGTCTGGCTGTCATCGGCAAAGACTTTGATGTTTTCCTTCAGCTTGAAGAGCTTCTGTTTGACGTAGCAGACCCAGTTGCCTCCAGCATCCTTGACGTAGATCTGAGGGGCCAGTGCCAGCAGTTTGAAAGTGAAGGAAAGTGGATATTGCATGGAATGCTCCGGTCCTCGATGTGCAACAGACTTAAGATTGTTCGGAGTTTCTCTCGCGTTCTTTGGCCGCATCGACCTCATCAGTACGTACTCGCAAGAGGAGCAGCAGCGTCGGTAGTGTCACTAGTCCCACGAACCAGAAAGTAAGCTCATAGGAGTACAGATCAGCAGCCCGATCTTCGAGGCCGTTCGACTCCGCGATGCGGGTGCAATAGCTACGTACAGGGCCGGCTAGCCAATTACCGACTATGTGGGAGACATTGGACAACGTCATATACAAGGTAAAGACAGTGGCCGCCGATTGTGACCAGCTGATCCGCATGGCCATGGACAGAAATCCAACCGATCCGATGGCATTGAATACTTCGTAGGCGAGCAAGTAGGACAGAGTGAACCAACCTTCTGTCCAGAGATGAGAGCAGGACGCGAACAGCATTGCCGAAAGCGCCAAGCCACCAAATCCCACACACAAGACCAGACGTCTTCCATAGAGATCCGCCACAGCACCACCTAGAAAGGTAGCGAGCAACAAGGGAACCATTGTGTACAAGCCACTTGCGGTCGAGAATTCGACATCGGTCCAACCCAGTTGCTGGGTATAGAGTGTGTTTGCAGCTACCTCATTAACACCAGATCCAATGAGTTTGGTTAGTGTAAAGAACACAAACAGCAAGAGGGTTGGTAAGGAGAGCGCCTGAAATGTTTCGTAAAGCGTTGCTAAAGGATTACGAACATTGCCGCTGGTTTTGTGGGGGTTTGCGATTCCTTTATTGGCTGCCCAGGGCAAGTACTTTTCCCCTGGGCGTTCCAGAATGAGGAGAGGGACAGCCATGATCAATAGCAGTAACGCGACTTGGATGGCAACACAGGCTTCGATCCCCGCCCAGGACATGACGTGGGACAGGACCCAAGCGCCGCCCGCCTTGCCGACGAGCTTGCTGCCCCACATCAGGCCATTCATCTTGCCTTGTTCATTGGGCGGCAAGATGTCGACCGCTAACGCGTCGGTACAGACATCCTGCAGGGAGGCAAAGCAGTTGTGGATGAAGTACATCCAGACCAGCGTTTGAACCTGCTGAGAAAGATCACCTAGTCCGATCATACCCAAGAGCGTAAGGGCCATCAGCAATTCAGATCCGATGATCCAAGGGCGTCGACGACCCATACTGCGGATCGTGAAGCTGTCCATGATCGGCGCCCAGATCAATTTGAATGACCAGGGCACAAGAATAATGGCCTTGAGTGTGCCAATCTCGTCGTCGCCGATGATGTCTTTAAAGTTGTAGGCCAGATACGACGGCAACGTAATCAGCATAAATCCCCAAGGGATTCCCTGCGCGAAATAGAGGGCACAGAGTGTCAGTGTGCGCTGGCTACGGTTGTCGGAGAGGGCCATGGTGCCATCCATTCGGACCGGGTAGAGAACAAGAGCCGCACGATCGACCGACCATCCTATCTGGCGGCGCAGTAAATTCCTACTGGAACAGCCTGATTCCTGCTGTCGCTCAGTCTGCGGACGTGCTGTGCTCGATGTTTTGAATCGAAGTTAACTCCACGCGGCTTGCGGCCGATGACTAGCAAAAACCGTACCGGCACACCGGTTCCAGCAGGTTGATGAACCAGGGACTTTTACATCGAGGAGCTCGTTTCGTGTCTTTCGATAGGTGGGGATTGAAATCACTGCTAGCGAGGTTGTCTTGTCTATTGCTGTTGGCTGGGACCTTGGGCTGCGCCACCACCGCCACGTTGCCCGTATTCTTGCCGGCCCGATTTGACGTCCAGGGGATCGAACAACTGGCGATCATGGAAGTGACCGGTCCCCAGGGAATGACGCAACAAGTGCGCCAGCAATGTGTCGAGGAACTGAGAAAATCTGGGTTCTATCAGATCGTCGATCCGGGCCCGCCGCCGCAGATGGCCGACAACAGTCAGCAGGTACAGGTCATGCTGGCTGCCGCACAGCGACTTGGCGTCGACGCGATTTTCACCGCGGAGCTGCGCCGTGAGGTCGATTTGGGACAGGAGTTTGGCGGCGTCCGCATCCAGTTTGGTGATTCGAAGGTGCACGTCGAAATGACGTGTCGTGTGATCGATGCCAGGTCGGGTGTCGTGCGTCATGAAACGACTATCACCGAGTCGTTTTCCGGGGAGTTTGACGAGCATCGTCCGGAGACTGTGGAGAGTGTGATCGTTGGGCTCAAGGATGCGTGTATCAGGAAAGCGATTCAGCAACTGGTGGTCCCCCGCCAGCCGGTGGACGTGAGCCTGACTTCCACGGCGTGGCCGTGGTCCAACACGATGCTGAAACAGGGAAACGAGGCTGCCCGTAACGGCGACTGGGCAAGGGCACGACAAGCCTGGCAACAGGCGGTTGACCGTGAACCGGAAGATAGTCGGGCACTCTACAGTTTGGGTCTGGCGTACGAAGCGGAACACGATTATGACCAGGCGCGACACTGGTACGAGCAGGCTCAACGCAACTCGGATACGGACCTGTACCGTGAGGCATTGCGACGGGTGGAACTCACCGCCGACGGATATCAGCGGTCAAACGCGCAATTAGCCCGGCCACGTAACGCTGCTCAGCAAGAGCCGGTTGCCAGCAAACCGCAGTCTGCTCCCCAGCCTGGTCCGCGTTGAATGTGGAGCGCTGGCGCAACGGTGGGTTGAGAATTGTGGAGTTGGGTTGCCCCAAGAAGTCCGCTTGGATCTGTCTATGGGACTGCAACATGGTGGGACGATGTGGCACTTCGCGATCAATGGAGTTCGACAATACGTTCGGTGCGAGCTGATTCGTCGAGCGCCGAGCAGACACGCTGGGTATTGACCGCAATCGTTGGCCATTGCGTATTGATCTGTCCCTGGGCGATTGCCGTAGAAAAATGCTCCACCATGCACTGCTCTTGGATGGGCGTTGCGGTCACGTGCTCTTGCGATTCCAACGCCCCGTTGTGGGTCCAATAGCGGGGCTTTTGGGGGTCGCGCGGGTTGACGAAGTCGTCACAGACCAACGACCCGTCCGTGCCGGTGACCTCAAACCACTTTCGCCAGACCTGATCGTACCCGCAATCGAAAGACGCGACGCGGTTATTCGAGAACCACATCAGGCCACTGAGATTGAAATCGACATCATTAAAGAAGCGGGCTGTGGCCAGGACACGTTCTGGTAATTCGTCGAATGCCCACAAACTGGCACGGACGCAATACCATCCCAGGTCACCAAGTGCACCACCACCCAGGTCACGCTGCAGTCTCAGCTCGTAGGGAATGGCCTCTTCGAGGGTGGCGATTTGTTGCGGAGCTCCCGGGAGCTGGTTTTCTGGCCGTTGTAACCAGTTTTCCATATGAAAACTGAATGCCGAGGTGACGCGTTTCAAGGTGCCGAGTGTCCCATCGGTCAAAGCAGCTTTCATTGCGGTGGCCCGCGGGTGATGGACCCACATGACGGCGTCCATTAACTGTCGATTATGTTGCTGGCACGCCGCGGCCATCTCTGCGGCCTGGTTGGCACTCACTGCGAGCGGCTTTTCACAGAGGATGTGTTTGCCGTGTTCCGCTGCTTTGAGTGTCCATTCGTGGTGCATCGAGGGAGGGAGAGGGATGTAGACAGCATCCACACGATCATCTTCCAGTACCTCCTGATAACTGGCGTAACTTTGGCTGGCGCCATGCTGTTGGGCCCACTGGTTGGCGCGATCTGGCGAACGGCTGCCGATCGCCAGGAGCTCGGCTCCTGGTGTGGAGTGAATAGCGCTGCTGACTTTGGTGGCAATTCTGGCGGTGCCCAGAACGCCCCAACGCACGGTTTTTGGATCTGACATGTCAAAGGCTCGGCAAATGAAGAGGTTGAATTTTTCTGGAAGGTACCCAGGTTCAGTGAAGCCAGATGGAGATGTGTTTTCAAATACAACCAGCAGACGCACCGGCAGCGAATTGCTATGCAGCGGCTGTGGCAGATGCGATTTGTGTGTCGTAAATGTCGCTGCTCCAGCACCTTGTCGCTTCACAGGAAGACGAGTCAGAGGCAGCTCCGGAAATCAGGAAATCGCGTGAGCGACACGATTGACCCCTTCGATCAAGCGGTCAATTTCCTCGATATCCCATTCCCGATTCCCCACCGCTAGTGGTGCGCGTGGCAACCCCACGTCCACCCCGTGCAAGTGTTTGAGTGCAGTTTGCAGGAACGTCCAATGGGATCCAGTAGACAGGATTTCGGCAAGCGTGGACTGAAAGACTTGCATGAATTTGAGACCGGCCTGGAAGTTTCCATTGATCACAGCGTTCCTTGCCTGCCGGCAAGCGGGTCCCCAGACGTTGTAGAACGTACCGATTGCACCTGCACTACCACTCAGAGTTGCATGACACAGCAACTCGTCTGCGCCGCTGAATAGCTGTAACTTGTCACCTGCAGTGTGGTAAATGGTACCGAATTGGAACAAGTCGCGATCAGTGATCTTCATACCGGCAATGTGAGGAAGTTCGCAGACACGGCGGGCATAGTCTCGGGCATCTAATGCCAACTGATTGACACTGCTCAAATGATAAACAAACAGTGGCAGTTCGGTGGCCATGCCAATTTGGCGGAAATGTTCGAAGATATGGTCGGCAGTCCAGCCGTAGTAGATCGGTGCGACACTGGAAATGGCATCGGCACCAGTGTCCATTGCATGACGTGCCAGGGCGACGGCGTCGTCCGTCGCCGCGCTACCCACATGGACCATTACGGGAATGCGTCCAGCTGCAGCCTGCACGACGTGTTCGACCACCTGACGTCGAGTTGCCATGGAGAGCATCGGCCACTGGCCGGTCGATCCAGTTACGTAGAGGCCATCCAATTCCTGATCAACAAAGACGTCAACCAGTGCTTCGATAGCGGGCACACTAGGGTGGCCTTTTCCATCCAGCGGCGTGACCATTGCTGGCCAGACTCCAGAAAACCGAGACATAAAAGATCCTCCGATGCGTTGGTTCACTGAGATTGCGGGCTCGTTGCGGCCCTGCTTCGTTAAAGCGTCGTTTTGTTAAAGCGTGATGACGGTGCTATCAAACCTGTGTTGGGTGTGATGCAGCGACACGGATCTGTGGTGCGTTGTTGGTAACGCCTTGAATGAATCTGACGTAGTACTTGGAACTGTATCAGGTATGCAATTGGTTGTAGCGGTATCAGAGGTCCGGAAGAACCGGTGTTCTAGAGGGATTGGGGGGCGGATCTAACGGGTCTGTGAGTGACGACCGGGAATATGTGGGGCGGTTTCAGCAACACACGCGATAAATCAACATTTTTTGTACCAGCTGATTTGACAGCTGCTAATTGTGACATAGGTTTCCAATGTGATGGGTTCACGAAGTGCTGTGGCACGGGTTGTGAGCGAATCACGGTCGCTGAAAGGGTGCCGTGAGGCATTGCGATTCAACGGTCAGTGAGTGTCATTTACCAGCTTTTTATCTCGGGTTTGTTGGGTGGTTCAAACTGCTTTGTGAAGACCTGAACAGGGGAGATTGTTATGAAACGTTTTGCAGACAAGATTCGACGATTTGTGGTATCTGAAGATGGTCCGACTGCAGTGGAATACGCTGTTATGCTGGCGTTGATCATTGTTGTCTGTCTGGCGGCAATCACGACGGTTGGCGAAAGTGCCAATGATACATTCCAGAATGTGGCCAACCAGTTGTCAGCCACAAGTGGCGGTAGTGGACAATAGTGCCGGGCAGGAGTCGCCGGCTCTTGCTTGAGATCTGGCCGCGATGCCGATGGTCTGAGTTTGCAGGCTGTCGGCATTGCCGTTTCTGTAGGCAGGATTTGCGGCGCGAATGTCCAGGTGATACTCCGGTGCCTGTAGCAGCAAAGGATGTGGAAGTGGCGACACTTGTTTCATTTGATGTGACGGCGCTTGCTTTGCAGTGGATGTGGGGGTGTATTGCTGCAGTCGTATTCTCTGCAGGGTACCTGGTTGCATTGCGGCCTTGAATCTGCGGGTGGCTTGCGACACAACAGCCAAAGGAAAAATACGTCATGGATTCGCTGACATCATTTGCCGTAACGGTAATCGCACATTGGCCTATCTGGGTGGTGACTGTGGTGCTCATCGTAGCAGCAGTTATTGACGGGTTTGAGCTGCGTGTGCCGAACTGGATCACACTGCCCATGATTGTTACGGGCTGGGTCTTCAGTTGGTATGCCTTTGGTTTGGCTGGACTGGGCTGGAGCCTGATCGGTACCGTCACTGGGTTGGCACTGTTGATGCCAGCTTACGCGATTGGCGGGATGGGGGCAGGTGATGTCAAGCTGCTCGCTGGTGTAGGTGCATGGGTGCACGCGACACACACTTTTTATGCTTTCGCGGTTTCAGCAGTGGTTGGTGGGATCCTGGCAATTGGTATGGTGCTGGTCCGGAAGGCCTGGCAGAAACACTCCCGCCAATTCGCCAGCATCCTGGGAGAAATTCACCGCATACGCAATCCAGAGCGTTTGTCGGTATTGGCGGCTGAGCGAAAGAGTTCCATGCTGCTATTGCCCTACGGCATTCCGATTGCCATTGGTTCGATCTTTTACTTTGCCTGGACTGGCTTGCTGATCTAACGTGATGGTGAAGATGTGAGGTTTGAGTAAAGAGTAACGATTGTGTTCGCTTTGTGTTTAACGAGACCCCGTAACACGGAGTGTGAATCTATGGATCAGGCAAGAACATTCAATTCCAGAACACGTGACTTTCGCACCAAAAGTCGAGGTGTCGCGGCAGTTGAGTTTGCCCTCGTCGCCCCTCTGTTTCTGCTATTTCTATTCGGAATGATCGAATTTGGGCGCATGGTCATGGTCCAGCAGGTGCTCACGAATGCTTCTCGTGAGGGTGCCCGAATTGCGGCTTTGGATGGCGCCACGGCAACCAGTGTCATCGACACGGTTGTGCACCACGCAACACAGGCTGCGGTAACCATCGACCCTGCGGGTGTGACGATTACACCAAATAATCCGGGTGATGCGGGTTATGGCGAACCGGTTGAGGTTAGCGTTGCAGTTGAGTTTGATCAAGTTAGCTGGTTGCCTGCGCCAATGTACCTTGGGGGAAAGTCTCTCATTGCGACCACGGTGATGCGTCGAGAAGGCGCACAGTAACGATTGATTTGTCAGACGTGTTGGAAGGTGGTGCGAAAACGGGCATCGCTGGACAGTGTGTGGCAATATTGCTTTCTCGCTGTTTCGACT
>PBOG01000198.1 GCA_002724245.1 Planctomycetaceae bacterium | reverse complement strand
TTGTTGTAAGCCAACAAGTCGATCGAGCAGTTTCTTTATCCCCTGCCACCAAGCCGCTGTGATACGTCATGGTACTTGGAGAAAACCAGATTCGGGAATTGCGGGAGCATGGCTTATGGTCATTGAAGTGGAAATGAAATTTGCTGTGCGTGACGAAGTGGAGCTCCGCCAGCGTCTGCAGAAATGGGAGGTTGAACTGGGGCCGAGCGAACGACAGGTTGACTCGTATTTTTCGCACCCGGCACGTGATTTTTCCAACACGGATGAGGCACTTCGTATTCGGCAGACAGAAAGCCGGGTTGAGGTGACTTACAAGGGGCCCCGTCTCGATGAGCGTACCAAGACTCGGAAGGAAATTGAGGTTGCATTGGCAGACAGGGAAACTGCGGCGCCGCAGTTCGCACAGATTTTGGAGGCACTGGGGTTTTGTGTAGCGGGTGAAGTAACAAAAAGTCGCCGAGTGGGCCAGCTGCAGGTGCGAAATAGAGCAGTCACTGTCGCTTTGGATCAGGTCGACGGCTTGGGTAGGTTTCTGGAATTGGAGAGCGTCGTGTGCCCAGCGGATGTGGCAGAAGCTCGTGCAACTCTGGAATATCTGGCGTGTGAACTGGATCTGGGTGGAACGGAACGAAGGAGTTATCTGGAGTTGTTGGAGCTGCATTCACCGCCGCTGTAGCCGCGTGTTCGAGTAGGTTGATCTTGAGTGGATTGACAGGCCCTATGTGGCTGACACAATGTGGCCGATCGACCGCCATGCTGGGAACGGGAACCGATGAGTCAGCCTCCACAATATGAGAATGCGGGCATCCGCTTTCGGTACCCTGAAAATTGGCGCATCGTTGAAGAGCCGGCAGATGGACTCTCCGAGACCGTTTTTGCCCAAAGTCCAGGTAGTGGATTTTGGATGCTGCAGCACTTTCCCGCGCAGCAGGAAGCAAATGACCTCACGGAGAACCTGTTGCAGACGCTACGCAGCGAATACGGTGAGATTGAGGTCGAAGAGTCACAACAGACGGTGCTGGATGTTGATTTGACTGGGCACGACCTGCATTTTTTCTGCATGGATATGGTGGTTGTTGCACGGACCAGACATTTTTCGCTGGGCAACCGCTGCTGTTTGCTGCTCTGTCAGGCTGAAGACCGTGAGTTCTCTGACCTGGAGCTCGTATTTGACGCGATTACGACGAGCCTGATTAGCGAAACTCAAGATTTGTCTTGAACGAACACTGGCATCGTAGTCCTTGCGATGGTGTGGTTGTGATGCCCGCTTTTGCGTCCCGCAGGCTATTTCACGTAAACTAATGCAAGCAGCGCTTGGCGGCTGTTCTTTGGTTTCTTTTGGGGGAGTGATTTGCCGGATCGCGTTGCCACATGTGATTGTACCTCTGCCGTTGTGTTGTGTTTAAGAGGAGAGATGCCGCGATGAAGTGTCCACGTGATGGTACTGAATTGGCTGTCGTGACAGTGGCAGGCGTTAAACTTGACAAATGCCACAAGTGCGATGGGATCTGGTTTGATGAACGGGAATTAGAGGTGATTCGTAAGCTTGACCTCAGCCAGGTTGAAGAAGAGCTGGAGCGTAAATTCGGCCGTGACCCGGAGTATAAGGAAGGCGACACCGATGGCTATATGCGTTGTCCGCGATGTTCCGGTGATGATGGCCGACTACAGCAGCACCACTTTTCATATGTTGTCCCGGTCAAGGTAGATCGTTGCGTTGTCTGCCGCGGGATTTGGCTGGACGATACGGAGTTGGACAAGGTTCTCGATGACAAAAAACAGATGAACGACCAGTATTCTGTGAGCAAGCTGGCAGGCATGATGAAACGGCTGGAACAGGATATTGCTCGCATGAAGAAAAGGTGATAGGGAAGCATCTCTGTTACAGTCGCAGCCTGGCGATTTTTTCAGTGCGACGTTGCCTGCTTGCTGACGCTACAGCATCGTCTGGCTGAGAGGCGTTGTCGTGCACCCATCCTGTGGCGATTCGGTGATTTTGCCACAGCATCTGTTGGCCCGCAGTGGCGTATCTGTTCCGCCCACCCGCTACTGTGGGTGGTCACGTGGGCTGCTTTTTGTGGTACTCTGGGCGATTCTTGGTGACGGCTGGCCCGATGCTCCGTGTATCTGGATGCCGGCCCTTATGGGTGTTTGTCTGTGCCGACTGCCGATCGGCTCCGCTGGTTGGTCAATGATCAGCCAGCTTGTTTCACACGTGGACTGAGGGGGTGTCATGTTGCGGACATGTTTCACTGCGCGAGAAGTACTGGCCGGGCTGGTGTTGGTTGTTGTTTGTGGTGGGCTTGCCGCAGAGGACAAAGGCCAATCTGACCAGCGGGGTAAATGGGTTTCGCTTTTCAATGGAAAGAACCTGGATGGTTGGAAGCCAAAGGTGGCTGGCCATCCATTGAATGAAAATTATCACAACACATTTCGTGTTGAAGACGGTCTATTGAAGGTTGTTTACGACGGGTACGAACGATTTGATCGCAAGTTTGGACACTTGTTTTACCAGACCCCGTTTACGCATTATCGATTGCGTGTTGAATATCGATTTGTCGGTGAACAGGTCCCTGGTGGTCCCGGCTGGGCGCTGCGAAACAGCGGTGTCATGGTTCACAGCGAAGCGCCTGAATCGATGGCTCAGGACCAGGACTTTCCAGTATCGATTGAAGTCCAGTTGTTAGGCGGCAATGGGTCACAGAGCCGTCCGACAGCGAATTTGTGTACGCCCGGAACGAATGTTGTGATGGCTGGGAAATTGGTCACGCGGCATTGCACCAATTCACGTTCCAAGACCTATCACCGGGAAAACTGGGTGACTGTTGAAATCGAGGTGCGCGGGAACGAATCTATCAAGCATATCGTGGAAGGAAAGGCTGTCCTGGAGTACGCGCAGCCGCAGCTCGATTTGCGTGATCAACATGCCAGTGAACTGGCCAAAAGGACGGGGAAACTTCTAAAAGGAGGGTATATCTGCCTGCAATCGGAGAGTCATCCCATCGAGTTTCGCCGTGTAGAGATACAGCAATTGTCACCCTGATATTTCAGTGGTGGTGGTAGTTGACTGGTGGTTCGGTTGGCGCTTGTAATAACAAGCTGACTGCGGTGGTGTTGGAGATGTCACTGCTTTAATGAACGCCGGGTCGCCTCATCGACTCAATTTAGTGAACCTACTTTTTTGTGGGAGGAATAGACGTACCATGCAAAAGCAATATTCAAAGACAGTGGTAATCGGCCTGAGTCTCTTTCTTTTCGGCGGCCTGTCGGCCGCACGCGCTGCGGAATTGAACAAACTCACTCCGGCAGAGAAACGCGCGGGATGGAAGTTGTTGTTCGATGGCAAGAATCTGGACCACTGGCGCAATTATCGGTCTCAGACGATTGGTTCCGGGTGGAAAGTGGTGGATGGTGCGCTAACCCGCGCCGCTCAAGGTGCCGGCGACATTATTACTGTGGAACAGTACGACAGCTTTGAGTTGTCACTGGAATTCAATATATCTAAAGGTGGGAACAGTGGTTTGATGTACCACGTCCTTGAATCGGACAAAGTAGGAGCGGCGTTTTCAGGCCCTGAAATCCAGATTCAGGACAATGTCGACGGTCACGACCCGCAGAAGTGTGGTTGGCTCTATCAGCTCTATCCTTCCAGTGTCGATGCGACGCGTCCCGCTGGACAATGGAATCAACTGCGCATTCGCATCACTCCAGAACAATGTTCAACGCATATGAACGGCCTGAGATATGCCCGGTATGTCAAAGGCAGTGCAGATTGGAAGAAGCGAGTTGCCAAGAGCAAGTTTGCGAAATTCACTGGTTTCGGCGAGGCGACTAAAGGGCACATCTGCCTGCAAGATCACGGAAATCTGGTTGCTTTTCGGAATATCAAGATTCGAAAACTGGATGGTGATACGGATCGTCTGGATCCCGTGGATGGAAAACTAGCGTACAAGCCGGTTATTGCGTTTCCCAAGCTGCAGTGGACAGGCTGGGAGGCTGAAGATGATGCCGGACGGTTGCAGCCCCTGCGACCGATCGCATTGACCAACGCGGGTGACGGCAGTAATCGCGTTTTTGTGGCGACACAGCGGGGTGTGATTCACAGCTTTCCGAATGATCAGAACGCGGCAAAGACTCGTATCTTCCTGGATCTTTCCAAGAAAGTCAGCTACAGCGACAAAGAGAACGAGGAAGGTTTTTTGGGAATGGCTTTTCACCCCAATTACAAGAAGACGGGTGAGTTCTTTGCCTATTACACCACGCGAGATGCCAGGCAAACTTCGGTTGTTTCTCGGTTTCGTGTTTCGCGATCCAATCCAGAACAGGCCGATCCGGAGTTCGAAGAAGAATTGTTGCGCATCAAACAGCCATACTGGAACCACAATGGCGGCACGATTGCCTTTGGTCCCGATGGGCATCTTTATGTCGGGTTGGGTGACGGTGGCGATGGCAATGATCCGCACCGTAACGGTCAGAATCTTGAAGTGCTGCACGGGTCGATCTTGCGAATTGATGTGGACCATAAGGATGCCGGAAAAAACTATGCGGTTCCGAAAGACAATCCATTTGTCAATGTGAAAGAAGCACGTCCCGAAATCTGGGCGTACGGGCTTCGCAATGTGTGGAGACTGGGATTTGACCGGCAAACGGGTGACCTCTGGGTTACGGACGTGGGTCAAGATCTGTGGGAAGAAATTAATGTAGTTAAACGTGGTGGCAATTATGGATGGAATTTTCGTGAAGGGACCCACGCCTTTGGTGCTCTGGCAACCAAACCGGGTTTGAAATTGGAGGAGCCGGTCTGGGAATACGACCACGAGGTTGGCAAGTCGATTACGGGTGGCTATGTGTATCGTGGTAAACGACTGCCAGAACTACAGGGGAAGTTCCTCTATGCAGACTACGTCAGCGGTCGCTTGTGGGCCCTGCATTACGATCGCGAGAAAAAACAGGTGGTCGCCAATTATGCTCTGCAATCTGAGCGCAAGGCAGTGATCTCGTTTGGTGAAGATGAAATGGGCGAAGTCTATTTCATGGCGGTGAGCAATGACGGCCGCGGTATTTATCGGTTTGATCACGCTCGTTAAGTGACGGTCTATGACTTGGGTCAGGTAGTTCAGACGCCCGGTGTTTCACCGGGCGTTTTTTATTGGCCATCGGTAAATGCCCGGTTTGTCTCTGTTTCCAGGGGAGTGTTGCGGAGTTGATTCCCGAGTGTCGATCGAGTACCTGACCGGCAATCGCGAGGTACAATGCAGCGGCGTGGTACAGCCAGGGCAGGGTAGCGGAGCAGGAAATGTCTCCTCGTGATCTGCACGAAGAGCTGGCCGTCTTGATCGAAGAGATTGTCCCTGGCAGCTGAAAGGGTAGAGCGATGGAGAGCGTTTTTCGTGCCGGGCTGTTGTGCGGGAAAACAGCCCTGGTAACGGGCGGTGCCAGCGGGATTGGCAGGGGGATATCGGACCAGCTGGCCGCAGCCGGTGCGAATGTCGCCATTGCCAGCCGACGCAGTGACCTGTGCCAGCAAGTGGCCCATGAATTAGCAGAGAAATACAAGGTGCAAACGCTCGGGGTTTCACTGAATGTGCGCGAGGTGGATCAGGTAGATAAGTGTTTTGCCGCTGTCCGTGAAGCAATGGGTGGTTTGGATGTTCTGGTCAATAATGCGGCCGGTAACTTCTACTATCCGTCTCACATGCTCAGCGACAATCAATGGCGTGCGATTGTGGAAACCGATCTGTTCGGGACTTTCTATTGCTGTCGGGCAGCGTTTCCTATGTTGCGTGAGCAGGGCGGAGCGGTCATCAACATCAGCATGACGTTACATCGGACTGGTTGGGTGGGCATGCTCCCGGCGTGCGCAGCAAAGTCGGGGATCGACGCGCTGACACAAACACTGGCCTTGGAGTGGAGTCGACATCAGGTCCGAGTGAATGGAATCGCACCCGGCCCCGTCCATACTGAGGGTGTGCGACAGGCCTTTGCCGCTGGTGAGGAGTGGAATAAACAAGCGACCGATGTGCCGTTAGGCCGCTCGGGTGACCCGGCAGAGATTGGCGGTCTTGTAGTATTTCTGGCTTCTTCAGCAGCCGCGTGGCTGACCGGCGAGACAATTTGCCTGGACGGAGGGATGCACCTGGCACCCGATCGCGGTGGCGTGGATCCTGCCCGTCTTGAGGAAATGGCACTTGCCGCCCGTACCAGGCAACTGGGACAGTCTTGAAGATCACGAGACGCGTGGATTCAATGACGTCGCAACGCGGTATCAGGGTGCTACCGTACCGACGTTTTGCTGATCGGTAACGTTGCTGGCAGGTTCGGCCCCACTCGCATCGTGGGTTTCAATTGAGGGCGTATTGAAACCCCCGGACATCCACTGCCGTATATCCAACAGTAGTCTCAGCAAAGTAGGGACCAGGATTAATGTAAACAAGGTTGAGCAGCCCAGTCCACCGAGAACAATACTGCCGAGTCCCCGGTACAGTTCACTACCGGCTCCAGGTGAAAGAACGAGCGGCGCTAGTCCACACATGGTCGTGATCGTGGTCATGAAGATTGGCCGAACACGGCTGCGTACGCTTTCGACAATCGCTTCAGCGTGTGGCAGATGCTGTGTGCGGAGCAAGTTGAGTGTCTGGTGAACAATCAAAATGGCGTTGTTGACCACGATTCCGATCAGGGTGACGAACCCCAACATGGTCAACATGTCTAAATGCTGGACGACGCTTTGGTTCAAGAGCCAGAGACCGAACAGACCACCGACAGCGGCAGGCGGGACACTGATCATGATTACGGCGGGGTAGGCCCAGGACTCAAAGAGGCCTGCCATCAGCAGGTACGTGACCAACAGTGCCAGCAGCAAATTCCATTTCATTGCATCCCAGGATCCAAGCAGTTTGTCGACTGCGCCGGACAGACGAATCTGGTATCCGTTTTCGATGTCTTCAGCAGACAGCATTGAATCCATTTGTGTTTGCAGCACATTGGCTGCTCGTTCGAGCGGGACGTCAGGCCTTGGCGTGACTTCAATGCGAACGGCTCGCTGCCGTTCACTATGAAAGACCAGTTCAGGACCGCCAGAAAATCGGATGTCTGCCACCGAACCGACGGTGACGAGTTGTCCCTGCGGTGTTGAGATCGGCATTTCTGCGAGTTGCTGTGTGTGTGCGACAAGTCGGGAATCCCAGGCATCTCCGTTTTTGCGAATCTCGTCATTGCCCGCGAGGATGGTCAAGTCGATTTTGTCAGTGCCTTGCCAGTAGCTTCCCGCGTAAGCTCCATCATTCAACGCGTCGATCCAGTAACCTAATTCACGCGCGGTCAAGCCGACACGTGCAGCGACTTCGCGACGCGGAATGACATGCAGTTCCGGGCTGGTGAGATCGAGTGCTGGCTGCGGAATGACGCTGGCACCCTCTAACGCTCCGATGGCAGTGCGTTGTACGCGCTCGCCGAATTCCACCAGGCGTGGCAAATCAGGCCCCGTGATTTCAACGTAAATCGATCTGCCGCCACGACCACCGAAGAGCCCGAGTTGGCGGACCTTCGCCTGGAGTCCGGGTATCCGAGCGGTGGCGTTCGTCAGAATCGGTACCAGCTCAGCTCCTTTAAGCATGTCGACAGTACGAGCGCCCAGAAATAGTTCACCGCTGCGCGAACTCAGGTAGGAGAATTGATCCGCGATGGCAGGGCCATCAAGTTGCTTGCCGCTACCGGAATCGGCTGTGGTCTCCCAGAACGGTTGCAAGATCTGTTCACATTGTTCCAGGACACGAGTCAATTCCTGAGTGTTTAAACCGGGTGCGGGCACCATCGTAGCCATTGCCAGACGTCGGTTTCCTGCCGGCAGGTACTCAATTTCCGGCCAGGTTAGCCAGCAAACCAGCACCGAACCGCTTACAAATGCCAGCACCGTCAGGATGCGCGCTGTGGCACTGCGCTGGAGCGCCTGGTTGAGCTGCACTACCAATCCGCGCAGCAGCAGGCCAGGAGTCAAGGAAGTGATAAGCTGTCGCAGCCGCCCCTGGACGGGCTGCGTCTCGGTCTTCGGAGTTTGCGACTTGAGTATGTAGGTTGCCGCAACCGGAATCATGGTGATGGAAACGACCCATGACAAGGAGACGGCGCAGCTATTGGCAATCGCGATGTCACGAAAGAGCTGTCCGGCCTCCTGGGGAATCAGGATCACGGGTATGTAGACCACTAAGGTGGTCAAAGTTGCTGCCAGGACTGCCCCCCATACTTCCCGCGTGCCATGGAGCGCCGCTTCAAAGGGGCGTTTGTTGTTCCGCCAATGGCGATCGATGTTCTCCAGTACTACGACCGCATTATCGACGACCATCCCTGTTGCGAATGCAATGCCCGCCAGGCTAATGACGTTCATTGTTCGTCCCATTGCATGCATCATCAAAAACGTGCCAATGATTGAAATCGGCATCGAAAGGCAGATGATTGCGGTGGAACGCGCACTACGCAAGAAACAAAACAGGATCAGAATCGTGAGACTGCCACCGACGTACAGGTTATTGGTAACCAGACCGATCGCTGAGTAAATATAGGGCCGTTTGTCATGTGCGATGTTAAGTTGCAGGTTGCGTTTGTTGAGTAATTGTTGGTTCAGCGACGCAACTACTTTTTCGATGCGTTTCAGCACCTCTAATTCGTTTGCCTTGACCTCACGAATCACGCGAATCATGATCGCCGAGTGACCTTTGCGCCGTGCCAGAGAGGCGAGTTTCTTGTAGCCCAGTTGGGCGTTTCCTACATCCTTGACATAGACAGGAGCCTGGCCATCGTAGGCGATCACGGTCGCTTCCACCTGTTCTGGCGTATTGTATTGGCCGCGGGTGCGCAGGGTGTACCGGCGACGACCTTCCCAGATTGCGCCGCTGGAAGTGTCGCGATTCTGGTCAGTTAAAGCTTGCTGAACATCGCCGATGGTCAGGCCGTGTGCGGCTAATTTAACGGGGTCGACGATGACTCGCATTTCTGGCTCGCGACCTCCCGAGACGGTGACGTCGGCGACTCCAGTGACACGTTCCAGCGCTGCCGCGATGTAATCCTCGGCAAATTTTCCGTACTCTGTGACATCGATGTCGTCTCCAGTTGCGATCAAGACCAGATAGGCAATTGGTCGCTCGGAAGAGGTCGAGGAGGTCACCACCGGTTCGTCAGCATCGACCGGGTATTCCTTCACTTGTGCGAGGCGATTGTTCGCATTGACCAGGGCCTCCTGCATGTCTGCATCAGGAGCGAATTCCAGCGTGATTTGTGCAGCGCCATCCCGGCTATACGAAGTTGACTTCAAAACACCGGGAACTCGTTTGAGTTGGTCTTCTTGAGGTTGTACGATCTCGCGTTCGATTTCGTGGGCGCTGGCTGCTGCCCAACGCGTGCGCACGCGGATTTCGGGTCGTTGGACCTCCGGCGCCAGCTGCACTGGCATTTGCCAGAGACTGACCGTGCCAAACAGAATCAACAACAACGCGCCAACGGTAACTTTGACACGGTTGTCGAGGCAGAAACGAATCAGTTGCATCGTGGGGGGAGACGATCAATTGGCGAGTGGCATGGCGGGGATGTCCTCAGCAGGAGCATCGTGATAGACACCTATTGTAACCAGATTTCGTTTTTGCGGTGCTGGACTGTGTTAAAGCAGAGGGCCTTCCTGGGCGGTTCAGCCATGTTTCAGCCGAATCTCAGTCGGAATATTAATCCTGTACAAGGGCGAGTTCCCTATCGAGCAAATTTTGTGCCGAGGTGGGATTTGAGCCAATCGACTTTTTTGAATTTCACTGGAGATTCCTGTTCGTGCGCTGCGACCACTCAGAGTGCCACATCCGGCAACGTTTTCGGTTCTGGCGGCCTTTGCCAGGGCCACAACGTTGAGGGTGCTACCGGCAGCATTTTGCCTGTGTGACTGCGGAAGTAGCGTCAGGAGAAACCTGAGTGCCGCCAGTTTCCGCAGGACCGTATAGCCAGGAGGTCTAGCAGGGCGACTGGCCTACCGTAGATTGCCGACTCCCGCTAGAGTTTTCGCAGATTAACGGTGTTCCGGATTGTCTTGGCGCTGGCAGTTGCGTGCGAGTCCCGCTGGGCGCGCAAATGGTTTGACATCGATCGGGGTCTGCGCAAAGATGAACTGAGCATGATGCTGCCGCCTGCTCCGACCGGTTCGTATGGGGGGGGCGGTCCTGTTGTGATTCTCTATTGTCCATCTTGACGCCCGCAGTTACCGGTTTCCATGCGTGACTATCCGGAAATCTCCGAAGAGCGGTTGACGGCATATTTCGATGGAGAACTCCCTCCCGAGGAATGTGACGCTATCCAGGCTTTCTTGGGCAGTCGGCAGGGGCAGCAGATTCAGCGTGGTAACCAGGTGTTGCGCGACCAATTGCAGCAGTTGGCACCGCAGCGTTTACCGGCTGGTTTTTCGAAGCGTGTGATCGATGAAGCACAGCGCCGCGCAGGCCTCGCGGACAAGTCTCTACCCGCCGTGCCAGGATCAGGCCAGCGGCCGCAGCAGATAACACAGATGGTCGTGCGAGGCTTGGCCTTGGCCGCCAGTTTGGCGTTGGTGGCCTGGTTGGGCTGGGGCGGCGATCGCCGTTCGCCGCAGCTGGATGTTGCCAGTGATCAACCGGCCAGTCCGCCAGTGGCGCCTGATGTTGCGGAGGTCTTGTCAGATGCGGGACAAACGTCCGTGGCTCGTTCCGACAGCGCTGCTGCGGATGATTTGCTCCGTGTGAAAGAACCGTCAGGAAAAGTCGCACTTGCGGAAAATCGCTCCTGGTTGTTGTTGGTGTATGAGATTGCGGTTACGCCGATGGGCGGCGAGCAAAAGGTAATCCAGCAGGCGCTGGCCAAGAGCGGTATTGCGCTGGTTGAGAATGATATCAAAGTGAGTTCACAGCTTGAGCAGGCGCTGCTTGAGAGTAAATTTCTCAGTGGTGTGCGAGTGCAGGAGCCGGGCGCACTTAAAGCCCGTGGTCGCTCGCAAGTCGACGACGAAATACGTTTGATCTATGCTGCGGCGACCGCGGGCGCGATTGAGCGTGTTTACCAGATACTGAAGTCAAAGAACCGTGAGATCGCCGCGATGCGGATGTCGATCGCGATGGAGCCTCGCGATCCAGCTACGATCGCACATCAGCGACTGGTACAATCGTTGCAGCCGCGCAAGTTAATGGAGCGTCTCGGCAAGGCCCGTCGTCTGGCGTTTGACACATTACTGCTGACGCGTTCGGCCCGTATTTTTTCACAAACCGCTTTCCTGCCCGGGGCCAGTGCAGACGGGAAGCCCGAACGGGTACCTTTGCAACCGGGCCTTCCGCTTGGCGATGGCAAGAATATGCCGTCAGAAGTGCTATTGGTGGTGCATTATCTCAAGCAGGACTTGCGTCGCGCCGATCCATAACGATGCAAGGGATCTCTGGTCGCAGGCTCTCTCGGCGGTCCGGGCTTGTCACTTCTGGAAAACCCGATAGGCTAAGTCGCAAGGGAGTGTGCTGGCGTGCAGTCTGTTTGACAGACGGTTGTGCAGGCCGTGCGCAGTACGATACAGATTAGTCAGGTACGCTGGCGGAGTAGCTCAGTTGGTTAGAGCAGCGGAATCATAATCCGCGTGTCGGGGGTTCGAATCCCTCCTCCGCTACTTTCGCGAGCTGTCGCAGGCACTCGCACCGCATCGTTCAAGTCCGCAACTCGCAAGGGCTTGGGCGAATTCTTTTGCGCTGCCGGCGCGGTGGGTTG
>PBOG01000197.1 GCA_002724245.1 Planctomycetaceae bacterium | reverse complement strand
TCCGTACGGGTTTGCCAGACGCACGGAGGTGCAGTTTGGGCGCGTGCCTGATGGTCAGCTGGGATGCTCAGAGACGAGGTGTTTCTCGCACTGCATTCTGATTGTCCAGACGCAACTAGAAGGGGACCTGTTGGGTCGGGAAACGGAGAAGTAACCAGCGGTGTTCGTAATCTCGCAAGTGTTGCCAGCCTGCGAGTTCATAGAGGTCACGTCGTTTCTTGTAGAACCAGTAGGTGGCATTGCCAGCGCGAATGTGTTGATTCAGTAAACGCAAAGCTGCACCGTAACGCTGCTGGCGCCGGTCTCTGCGCACATGCAAGAGGCAGTATTTTCTGTCGGTTGTGTCGACCCATCTGGCGAGTTGTTGGAAATTTGCTTCAAAAAGTCGATCGTGGGCGCGTTGATTCTTGATGGGGTGAACCTGGATGACATCAGGTAACTCCATATAGCCTAGAGCTCGGCCTTTCCGATACAGCGTATCGATCAAATGGGTACGCTCGCCGGTACGCTGCTGATGAAGAGCCGGGTCCTTTTGGCGGTTGTTTTCTGATACGTCGGCGAAGTAGCGAGCGAGTCGTTTCCGGTTAATTGTCTTCAGGATTGCGTCGGCGGCAGTTTGTACCTGGCGCAGATGCTTTTTGCGGACTGCTGGGCGATCCAATCTGTGGAGTTGGGCAACAAGCACCGAGAGTGCACCCGGGCGTTGCTCCAGTAGACGCGTTGACAGTTCCTCAAAGAGATCTCCTTGAACACTTTCAATCAACCGTTGTAGCTGGCCAAGTTCGGAGTTCCAGCGTTCCTCTTCGAGGTCTGTGGTGCTTTGTGGTACGGCCGCGGTAACTTGTTTTGGCCTCTGTGCCGCCAGAGCGCCGTAGTAGGTTAGGGGGTAGCCGACGGGGTGACGGTAGTTCGGGGAGTGTTCCGTGGCCGATCTGCCATAGTAAATCCGTCCCAGTAGACTGTCGCCGGGGCCGAATTGAGGCGGCAACGCCGAATCGGCCAGTGGCTTGATCGCAAAGGTCAGACTGGCTCCGGGATGCAGTGTTCGGGTCGTGGCTTGGGGACCTTTGCGATCTGCGGCTCCACGATCTGGAAAGACAGGCAGCGCAATCGACCGACTCAACTTGCGGTCCAATTGCAACGGAGCGTGCTGCAGGGCTTCCAGGCGGGACGCATCTTCATGGCGGAGTTGCAGGTGGATTTGGTATTTGCCCGGCTGTAATTGAAGGGCAGAGGGCCAGATGTCGTCGACGGCAATCAGTTGGCGATGTGCATTGAACAGCATCCAGAATGGCACTCCCTGGACTGCTTCGTACAGCCGATCGTCTCCGTAGGGAAATCGCGGTGTTACGAGGCCAGTTGTTTTCAGCTCGAAGTTATACGTTAACACGAGCTGGTAGAGTTGCCGCCCATCGGGTAGACGATCCCGTTGCGCGGAGAGCGGCCGCACAACGGACCTTTCTGGCGCCACCGTTTGCCGATGTTCGGTAAGTTCTGCGCGCGGCGCT
The DNA here is from genome assembly GCA_002724245.1 of Planctomycetaceae bacterium. Lineage (GTDB taxonomy): Bacteria > Planctomycetota > Planctomycetia > Pirellulales > Pirellulaceae > UBA9264. The sequence goes on along the minus strand of PBOG01000197.1, from coordinate 22,873 downwards.
ACGACCGTGCGCTGCGGGCCAGAGTGAATGCGTGCATTTACAACAGCCCCGTGATGCGTTAACGAAAGTGTTTCGTGGTAAGGGGCGGGACCCTGAAACGCTATCTGGCAGGTCAATTCAGTTGCGCCTTCACTCCGCCAGTCCTGCGCGATACACAGTTCCATGGTGTGGTCGGGGGCGACGGGGATGCGATGAAAATCGACGTCGCCACCGGAAAAAGTGTGGTATCGCTTGTATTGACCATTCCGGAATGTGTTGTCGTCCAGTTTCTGTACCGTGTGGACGACAATTCGTCGACGTCCCGTTCCCACGTTGCGCCGCACCCGGAGATTGATCCAGCGTGCGGTGTGCGGGACACGGAGAAATCTTCGATGGACGGTGCCGGCTTGAAGTGAGAGGGTTTCTTGCCAGTTTGCCTCAGTGGCTGCCAGCGGTTCGGCAATCACGACGGTTACAGGTACCCGTACTAAAGGACCCCGGGCGGGCGCATCTGTCGACACCATTCGGATTTCTCCGTAGTGGACACCAGGGGGAAGCTGGCGAGGGTCGATGCGAACGCGAAATCGGCTACCACTATGGTGCATGAGCAGATGTTTGGCGGTTCGAATCCAGGGCTGTGTCGTATCGAGTTGTAGCCTGAGCTGGAATTGGGCTCGTTCGGATGTGGTTGCTTGCTTGGGAAAGGCGGGTTTGACGGATACCACGGATTCCGTGGTGCGTTGTGTTGCGGTTGCTTCTCGCAAATAGATACCTCGCGTATTTCCTTGACGAGCAATCTGGACGGAAAAGTCCAGGTGTTCCGCCATTGCCGAGTGGTGGGTGGTCAGGTGTTTCCATGCCAGATCGACTTGGATCAGACCTCGCCCTTGGGAAAAGACGGTTGAGCCCTGCAGCGGCCGTGCCGTGTTTTCCAGAGCGCGCCGGACATGCGCGGGGGTGTAGTGCAACCGCTGACTTTTGGCGGCTGACAAGAGTAGGGCAATGGCACCGCACGCGTTGGGGGACGCCATTGAAGTTCCATTCATTTGCATTTCGAGATTGCGTGTCCAGGCTGGTACGGGCGCAACAGCGCCCCCAGGAGCACAGAATGCGACTCCCAAATGTCCGTCGAACGTCGGGCCACGTGAGGTGAAGGTGTAGGGTAATTCAGGCCGGGTGTTAAGCGCGGCGTATTGCGCGCTCATCATGGCCGGCGAGAGATACGCGCCGACGCCGAGCAGGGCACTTGTCGTGGCACCTGGTGCGCCAACTGTAGAGAGTGCGGGGCCTGCATTGCCTGCTGAGGCAACGAAGATCACTCCGTGGTCGTCAACGAGTTGCGAGAATAGCTTTGTCAGCCAGCCACGATCGGGTGTTCGGGTTGGTTCGCCGAAGCTCATGTTGACCAGGTCGCAACCATTGGCAATGGTTGCGATCACCCCGCGTTCCAGCCCACTAGCTGTTTCCATACTGCCCAAACGGGTGTCGCCAATCTTGACCGAGACGATCTGGACACCCGGTGCGACGCCGTTCAGTTCCGGCTGATTCTGAAAGTGCGCTCCGACAATACCTGCTACATGAGTGCCGTGGGGGTCACTAGTCGTAACGATTGAGAGGAGGTTTCCCGCCGAGAAAATATTGACCGAAAAAGGTAACTCCGCGCTGCCACGGAACCTGGAGTATTGGCGTTGATCGCGAAAATTGGTCAGCAAATCCTCTTCTGCTAAATCACCATCTTCATCGGTGTCTACGACTGCCCGCCAGCGAGCCCCGTCATGGAACACGAGGCAATCAAACAGGGGCCCTGGATCCTTGAAGTCGGTTGTAGCCCGTCGTAGTTGCCTTAGCCGTTCACGCAGGTCATTAACATTGGGTGTGGTTTTGGCACCAGTGGTTGGGCCTGATCTGGACAACGTGTCAATTTGTTCGCGGAGCGCGGTTTCTGCGCTCCGTTGCTGGGCAATGAATGCTTCCCGGCGTTCCGCTTTGAGGCGATTGACGAGGGCGGGAGGGTATAGTTGATACGCTGCTTTGAGTCCCAGGTGGAATTCACGCGAGGCAGAGACCCAATCGGGAGAGAGTTTCAGTGTTTTTCCCGAGAGGCCCTTGAGTGTTCCATTGTGAGCAATTTGGACGGTTGATGTATCTACATCACCGCTGCCGGTTCCGTCGATCAGATCAAGGATCTTGGGGCGACCGTCAGTAGTGACTTGGAGTCCGCTGGCGGTGGGATCCACGCCGGTATCGAAAATCGCGACCACGACGCCACGGCCGTCGTATTTCGGATGTTGCTGGAGAAAACGGGTGGCACCGATTTCGACTTTGGGCAGCAGGCCCTGGTGCGGAAAAGGTGGCTTTTCCTTGGTGCTTTGCGCGGGTGCAGTGTCCGCAGCTGAGATTGCGCATTCTGTGTGATTGGCAAGGTTTAGTAACGGTAAAGTTAGTGACCAGAAAATCACCTGTGTCACGTGTCGCATCTTCGACTCTCCCGCCAGGTCAGTACGAATTACTCCATCGGTACTTCCATTTTAATCCAAACAAACTGAACCGTAGGCAAAACGCGGCTTTCACGTCCCGCGGCACAACCGGTCTCGTGAGCCAGCCGATTGGATTGTAGATTCCCGCGTCAAATACGGATTGGGTCTGATCGCTCTGTTGCGGTGTTGGCATCAGTGGTTAGTAACGTTACGGGCGGACCAGCTACCGAGCAACGCGACAGACCCCGGGCAAATTATTTTTGCTGCGTTATGGAAACAATGCGTAGTTGGACAATATTCAGTTTCACACGCGCTCTTACGCTGTGTTACGCCGGTGGCATCGACGGTGGCGGGGTTTTCACGCTGGTATTTCAGTCTCATTAGAACGCTAAGGTCGGTGAAGCAGGCCATGGGCTCGCGGTGACAGGTACTCTCGGTGTCTCGTACGGTGCGCGATTTGGTGTGGAAATATCCGAATGCATGCAGGGTTACGATTTTTCTTCCTAAAGTAATTACCCCGTTTCTCTCGAAATTAACTTTCGGAAGCGTTATCTGCAGTCAACGGGGCGACCCCTGATTACAGGACACTTTCCTCAGGGGGGGGATTCTCTGAGCCAACTTGTAGCCTGCCAAAGACCCGTGGTCAGGTGCGCGCAGTAGGGCTTCTCCCTTGGTTGAGTACCGCCGACTTCATCCGAGCGTAGCTGAAGGTTTGGGTGGATTTGCAAGGTTAGGAACAAACTTCCTTACTTTGTGGATTTTATCCAAATTCCAAGTCGATCGGGTGTCGAAGGAAATTGTAGGCGACGGACCGGAGGGATTTGGTTCGTCGCACAGAAGCGAGTGAGTAACGGTCCCGATCCAGACGTTAATGACGTACCGGTTGTACCCCACGCCCGGTAGGCCAATTGAACGAACGGTGGAGTTATTAGCGAGGGTCCGAAGCTGTAGAAGCAACGTGGCTTGTGCAGCATTGGTCATTCAACGTGAGAGAGTAAACGGAGAGCCTGCGATGAAGGTCTTCACAACTGGACAGGTCGCGAAGATCTGTAAAGTGGCCCCGCGCACGGTCAGCAAGTGGTTTGACTCGGGTCGCCTGCAAGGGTACCGCATTCCCGGATCCCAAGATCGCCGCATCCCACGTGAGTATCTCATTAAATTCCTAAAAGAGCATGGGATGCCTTTAGGTGAGCTTGAGGACGAGGCAATGGCAAAAGTCCTGGTCGTCGCACAAGACCAGGTATTGATTGAGAATCTGAGACGCGAATTGCCTCTTGAAAAATCGTTCAAGATGGCGGTTGCAGCGAGCGGATTTGAAGCCGGTATTCAGGCGGAGAGTTTTCACCCTGATTGTGTTATTGCCGATTTTTCAATTGGCAAAGTGGAAGCACTACAGATTTGCCAAAACCTGCGAAAAAATCCTGATTTTGCAGAAGCGATCTTGATCGCTTTACTGCCTGATGACGGACAACCGATGAGTATCGACCGTAGCAGCATCAACGAGACTTTCAAAAAGCCTTTTGACGCAAGTTTGTTAGCAGAACGAATGAGAACGTTGATCGGCGTCAAGAAAGAGTTGGTGTGAGTTTGTTGTGCCAGAGCCGGTCACTCGGCTTGAAACCGAGTGGTATCTTTGGTTAAGCCGCATAGTTATCAGGACATAAAGACAACCCGCCACAGTAGACCCCTGTGACGGATCATTATAACGAAGGTACACAGGCCGTATTATTCGGCCCGTGAACGCCAGAGCCTTAGGGCTCTGGCGTTTTTTTTTGGTTGCGTTACGCTCAGCTTTTGCGATCGGGTTGTGCTTGGCAACTGGGATGGTGCTTCCGGGTAAATGCCTGGCGCAAGCTGGGATGCTGTTGGTGGTTTCTGAATGCATGTGTGGCGTTTGGACGGTCTTGCGTCACGACTCTACTACGAAGGCAAGTGATGAGTGGCTTGACTCACTTTGACGATCACGGCGCCAGCCGCATGGTGGATGTGGGTGGTAAAGCGATTTCGCAACGCGTCGCTCGAGCCAGCGCCTTGGTATGCATGGCGCCAGAGACACAGCAATTGATTCGAGATCGCAAGATGTCAAAGGGGGACGTACTTGAGGTGGCGAGATTGGCGGGGATTATGGCGGCGAAGCGCACGGGAGAGTTGATTCCGCTATGCCATCCTCTCTCGATGGATTCAGTGGAGGTCTCGTTTGAATATTGCGATGAGACACGATTACGTATCGAAACAACGGTCAGTGTAACGGCACGTACTGGCGTGGAAATGGAAGCGTTGGTCGCAGCCAGTACCGCAGCACTGACCATTTATGATATGTGTAAAGCGGTGGATCGCGGCATGGTTGTGCAGGCCATCCAGCTAGAAGAGAAACGCGGTGGCAAGAGCGGGCATTTCTTACGTGAAGACGGTGTGTCGCAGGAACCAACCGATCCTGATGGGCCAGCCATTTCAGACTGACGTTGATGCGCACGCGGACCGGGAGCTCGCGATGCACCGCGTGTTACTCTTCCTGGTCGCGTTGCAACATGGGGCGGAGTTCGTCGACAAAATCACGTACGTCTTCGAATCGACGATAGACACTTGCAAATCGTACGAACGCGACCTGGTCAATCTGGCGCAGGCGTTCCATGACCATTTGCCCTAATTGTTCAGTGGTGATTTCACCGTCAATGAGGGCGCAGGCCTCGTTCTCTATTTCGGTGATCAAGGCATCAATTTGTTCGTCATTAAGCGGGCGTTTCCAGCACGCTTTCGCGATTCCCGCACGCATTTTTTCCCGGCTGAAAGGTTCTCTGGCGTTATTGCGTTTGACGACCTTGATGAGTCGCTCTTCGAGCCGTTCGTAGGTAGTGTATCGGTGGTTGCAGGACAGGCACTCACGCCTGCGCCGGATGGCGAAACCATCCGTACTGGCCCTGGAGTCGACGACGCGGTCGTTGTCGCAACGACAAATCGGACATCGCATGAGCGAACCTCGCATCGTGCGGGCACGAGCGGCGGGAAATCGACAAAAACCAATGATTAATGTTGCCGTCAAGGCAGTATATGTCAATACGAAGTCGCAAATTGGCGCAGGAGACAGGAGCCCGTGCGCGTTAGAATATGTTGCAAGTCTGTTTGTTTGTTGCCATCGGCCTGGGCGCCGCCGCAATAACGGTGCCTCGCATCCGTGGAAGTGATTTGAATAATGAACGAATCTAAACCGAGCTTTTCGTCGGAGCGGGAGGCGGGGCCAGCTGGCGATAAGATTGCTGAATATGGCGAGGTAAGTCGCCTCGCAGTGATCGCGGCAGTGTGTTCGGTTGCCTCGTTAGGCACGGTCTTTTGGACGCCATTTTTGCTTCTGTCCATGGTCGGTTTCGTCTTGGCGGTGGTTGCTTTACTGGTTATTCGTGTCAGTTCTTTACGGCTGGTTGGTGGCGGATTGGCGACGGGAGCCTTGGCGCTGACGAGTTTTTCGAGCACGTATGGCATTGCCAGAAATGTTGCCTACGACCAGCTGCTTTACAGTGAGGCGCGTGTGCAGGCGGAAAAGTGGATGAACCTGGTGCGAGATGGAAACGTTGACGAGGCATTTCAGGTCCGTATTCCGAAGATGGCCCGTCGCCGTCAAGGACAAACCTGGGAGGAGTACTACGCCAGCAATCAAACTGCGCGAGAAGGTTTGGACGAATTCTATCGAAGGTCTCCTTTCAAGGAATTGAGAGAGCACGGGCATCGTGGACAACTCCGATTTGTGGGAAACGTATCCTTGAAGAAGTTCGGGGCAGATGAGCAGGTGGTCGTGCAGAAATTTGAGTTTACCTATCAAGAGCAAGGGCAAACCCGTTCGTTGGCGATGCAAATCGCATTGAAACGTCGTTACCACGAGCGTTTCAGCCAATGTCATTGGGAGTGGTTTTCAGAGGTGCCGATTCTGGAACGCGAGCAAGCACGCCCACGGAAGTCACGGCAGCAGGTGAAAGCAGGCAGTGTGTCGCGCGCACGTTTTGATCGCAATCCGCATCATCTCCTGGGCTACGTACGCTAGCAAGAGGGAGTCTGGGGGGCGACGCGTTGCGTACAGGCGTTTCGGTTTTGCGGGCCATTGTTCGGCTCGGGGAGCTTCTTTCGAGAGATTGTGCGAGCTTGTTGCGGTAGCAGGGTGGGGCGGCGGATCATTGAGAGCAGGAGCTGTAGATGAATCGAGACGAAATGGATGCGGGAATCCGTACGGTCACTCAATTGGCGGCTTACTTGCAGCAGTTGCAATCCGATGCCCGAAATCTGGTCGGTCAGATTCAACCGCAACAGCGGGGTTACGCAATTCCTGAAGAGGATAACCAGATGCGTGCCTTGCTGGTTTCATACTGCCAGGCTCGCAATGCTCTGCTTGAGCTGATTCAGACTTTAAGGGCAGAGGCGCAGCGGGATGCGAGTCAGTACCGCGTGATTTTCCTGACGGCATTCTCTGCAGCGCTGGTTCTGGTCGATGCGGCTCGCTTTCTGCGGGAAATGGTCGAGAAGAGGGACGTCGTACGTGCAAAATTGAATGAAGCGGCGCCAGAGTTTGGAATCCCGGCGGGGGTCTACGATAAGGTGCAGGACTCGCTGTTGAAGCCGCGGCACGCATGGCACTTGTATCATGCGATTGCCTATTTGGACGCACACGAGTCGGAGTTGCGGGAATTGGCGACGCGGCCTGATCTGCTTCCCTTGATGGGAATTGTCGATCGGTTGCGTCATCGACTCGATGTTACATTGGCGACGTATTCACAAGCGCGGTTGCGTAATCGCGGCAAGAGATTGGTCTCGCTGGTGCGAGATGATCTACTGCGCCGTTCGCTGGTAGGCTTGCAGAAGCTAGGGTGTCTGCTGGTGACCGATCGTTACGCCAGACTCGGGCACACTCCGTCTCTCCCTTCGGCAATCGTGGAGAGTTTGCAGGAAGTTCTGCAGCCGGGCGACGTGCTGGTGGTGCGCAAGGAATACGCATTGACAAACTACTTTCTGCCGGGCTACTGGCCGCACGCGGCACTCTATCTGGGAACCCTTGACCAATTACAAGCCTTGGGCCCTCCTTCGGCACCTCTGGAGGCTGCCTGGAAGAGGGTTCTGGACACGGATGAATCGGGACCCCGGGTGTTGGAGGCGCTCAAAGATGGCGTCCACGTGCGTAAGTTAGATTCTCCCCTCAAATCAGATTCAATCATCGTCTTGAGGCCACATCTGAGCATGGAACAAATGGCTGAAGGGCTGGCCAGGGGGCTCGTGCACGAGGGTAAAGCCTATGACTTTGACTTCAATTTAAGGCGGTCGACTTCGCTCGTATGCACAGAAGTCATCTATCGAAGTTTCGATGGGCTGGGTGAAATTCGGTTTGATCTAAAGCAACGCGCTGGGCGTTCGACCTTGTCGGGGTCCGATTTGATATCGATGGCGTTACGCGACGAAAATGCATCCGTGTTTGCTGCGTATCACGTCGATTTTTCGCAGCAGTTAGAGCTTGATGGCAAAGCGACGGAGCTGATTCGTCAGTTTCATACGCCCGGCTGATCAGGCGCGTGCAGCTCTGGGAACAGTGAGACAGTATTAATCTGCGGGGCCATCAGTCAGGCTGTCGCGGTGCGGCGGCTGGGGTAGACGCACGAATCCTCCGGCAGGAAGCAGGCCGCGTGATCAGCTGAACGCCTGCCGGACGGATTGCTTCATCTTGGCGAGGCCAGTGCGAGCGACGCTCAGTGGATCTTGCTTCCAGTAGTCGCGGTTGAATAATTCCAGCGACAACGTTCCCCGAAAGCCAGTTTCCCAAAGGCCTTTCAGAATGTCGGTCAGCGGAGCGACGCCATCACCTGGGTAGACACGGTGCGCGTCCGTGATGGTTTCGCGCGAGGGTGTTGCAGGATAGTCGTTGACGTGAAACACGTGGATCTTTTTGCCGTTGATCAACTGGAGGCCGGCAAAGCTGGAGCCGCCTTTGTACAGATGGTACACGTCGGGCAGCAAACAGGCGTCCTCTGCACCACTTTCAGCAGCGACGTAGAGCAGTTCGCCCAATCGATGGAGTGAACGCGAAAACCCCCATAGCTCGACTTGGGGAACGACTCCTTCCTGGCGGCCTGCTTCCAGCAGTGCGCGGTAACGAGCAGCGGCCTCGGCGAGATTCAGGTCGGACTGTTTCGTGGCGCCGGCGGGCGGCGCGGCAATACGTTTGCCGCCAATCTGACGGAGATTAGCCATGTCTCGTCGCGCCTGTTCGAGGCCGGCCTGACGTTGGTTCGGGTCGTCCACAATCCAGGTGGCGAATCCGATAGCGCTTTCCACAGTGAGATTCAGATCCTCGATCTGCTTTTTGAGATCCGACAAACGACCGCCTTCAGCGAGGTATTTGTCGAGGTCACGCAGCCAGATTTCGATTCCGCTATAACCCGCGGTCGCAGCGATACGTATCTGGTCTGTGAGCGGCACTTTTTGGCCTTGGATTGTGCTGGTGTTGAGGCAATAGCCGAAGGGATGTTCAGGCGTTGCGGGGCCTTTTGCAGCGAGGTGCTCGCGGGTCACCACGGCGGTAGCAGTCGTCGCACCGGCGACCTTCAGCAGATGGCGACGCGTCAAAGGTGAATACATGCTGGTGTCCTTTGTAGTGGCGGAATCGGGCTATTGTCGGAGAGGGGTACCAAGAATGCAATTACACAGCCATAAACGCACTTGTCTGGTTTATGCGGGCTTCCTATACTCCCTCGCGATTTGCTCAAGGTCGCTCTGCTGGTGAACGTCGAGCGGGCATGGCTGTGTGGGAGCCGAATGATGAAGAAAGTCGTGATTGCGTTACTGGTCAGTTGTTTGCTCGCTGGCGGGGTCGCGGATGCACAAACGGCCAGCGAAAGTTCAGGCAATACCGCCGCGGTCGGGGATGACCAGGTTTTGCCGCGTTCACAGGGACAGGTTTTCAGGCGGTACGATTTGCGACCATACACGGGCAGAATTGATTCAAACCTGCCGCCACAGCAGGCAGTGATCGATTGGATTCTTCGAGAGACGGGTACTGCGACGTGGTTTAACGAACCGCTAGGCTTTTTTAGTGCCAGTCGAGAAACCCTCACGGTGTATCACACACCGGCGGTGCATCGTGTGGTGTCCGAGGTGGTTGACCGTTTGGTGCATGGCGTTACAGAAGAGGTGGTTCTTGATGTCCGGCTTGCGCGAATTACGAGTCCTAGTTGGCGCGTGCGAGCACAGCCTATGATGCGTCCTGTGTCGGTATCCCAGCCAGGTGTCGAAGCGTGGATTGTCTCCCGTGAGAATGCCACTGTGCTGTACAACACAGTGGCACGGCGGGCTGATTTTCGCGAGTCCATTTCACGGTCCTTGACCCTGGAGAATGGCCAGACGCACACATTTGTGCAACGCACTCCACGCCGCTATTTGCGCACGGTACGAAATTCAGGCAGAAGTGACGTACGTTACGAATCGGTAGCGGGGGAAATACAGGAAGGTCATCAATTGGAGTTGAGTTGTCTTGTACACAACAAGCAAAGGACCCTGGATCTTTTCATGAAATGCAGGCTGGACCAGGTTGAGCGATTCTTCCCGCTTGCTATCAACGTACCGTCCGGAGGCAATCAGCAGGCACGGCTGCAAGTCCAGGTGCCGCAAGTTTCGGGTTGGCAATGCCAGGAGCGTTTCCGCTGGCCGCAGGATCACGTGCTGGTCGTCAGTTTTGGTGTGGTTCCGGTTCCCGGTCCGGCCCCTCCGACCTCGCTGGGGATACCCAATCCCTTTTCGACGCGGCCGGGCCGCGCCGACGCGGTCATGTTTGTTGAGTACAAGGGGCTGGTAGGGGATCGGCTACTCGAGGAACGGACGGCAAAGTTGCCAGCCGTACGCCGTTAGAAAACACGTAATCCGTGGTTGATTCCGGACGGAGACGCATTTTTCCCGGAAACTAGTGGGCGGACTTGGCTCGACGAGGCGGGCAGACACTTTTAGAATAGCGCCGGTGATTGGCTGTGGAAGGGCGGGTGGAACATGGGTTCATCGCTCGTAGTCTGGTCATCGATGGATTCCAATTTGGTAGACACTTGCAGGTGCCAGTCCGCTAACGTTTTGCCCGAGTCGTTGACTGGTATTGCTTGTTTTGTGGACGGAGTTCGCTAATTCAGTCAATTGGTGGACGTTCCGTGCGGCGTATTGGCGACTCCTGTTTCGTCCGACCAGCAAGCGGTTCCGGCTGGCTGGCCAGGACAGAAAAAGGTGGGCTGCAGGGCGCTGGCGGTGTTTTGGGCCACTCCGATCTGCTGTTCCCCGGTGCCTGGTTTCGACACAATTTCTGGATACGATTGCATGATCTCAACCCCATCTCGCCGCGTCGTGATAACAGGCGCGGGACTGATCACGCCACTTGGGAACACGCTCGAGTCTTTCTGGGAAGCGTTGCTCTCGGAACGCAGTGGTATTGTTCCGATGACGCTGGTTCCTGCCGATGCCCTGCCGACATCCGTGGCTGCTGAATGCCGTGATTTTTCCGGTCACATTGATGACTTCGGTGAATTGGAGAAAAGCCAGAAACGCGCGATTCGTAAGGGCGTCAAGGTAATGTGTCGCGAGATTCAGATGGGTGTGGCTGCTGCCCAGCGGGCCCTCGCATCGGCGAATCTGCGTTCCGGGGAATACGATCCGGATCAGACGGGTGTGATGTATGGCTCGGATTACATTTTGACGGTTCCGGGCGAGTTTTCGGACGCAATTAGCCACTGTTTGAATGATGATCACACGTTTGATTTCAGCCGCTGGGCGGAGGATGGATTGCCGCGTGTGACCCCGTTGTGGTTGCTCAAATACCTGCCGAATATGCCGGCCAGCCACGTGGCGATCTACAACGATCTGCGCGGTCCGAACAATTCGATTACGATGCGGGAGGCTTCGGCGAATTTGGCGGTAGGTGAAGCCTACTGTGCGATCGCCCGCGGTCGGGCGGACGTGATTATTGCTGGGGCAACTGGCACGCGTGTCCACCCGATGCGAACGATTCACGTAGCGTTACAGGAACAGCTAGTAGGGAAAGTTGAAAACCCCGCGTCGGCAAGTCGACCATTTGATCGGAATCGCTCAGGTATGGTTGTTGGAGAGGGTGCGGCTGCGGTGATTCTGGAAGATCTTGAAAATGCACAGAGGCGCGGGGTCCCCATCCTGGGAGAAGTAATCGGCCATGCATCATCGACGGTGATGGATCGACAAGGCGTGGGGCATCGCAATGTGGCAGTGGCCAATGTGGTCAAGCAGGCGTGCCGCCATGCCGGGTTAGAGCCGGATGCGATTGGACACGTTCATGCTCACGGCCTTGCGACTACCCAGGGTGACGTGGACGAAGCACGTGGTCTGAATGAAGTGTTTCAAGAACTGCCACCTGTGGTTGCTGCCAAGAGCTACTTTGGGAACCTGGGAGCGGGCAGTGGGATGGTTGAGCTGATCGCCAGTACGCTGGCATTGCAGCACGGCAAGCTGTTTCCGATTCTGAATTATGAAGAACCAGATCCAGAATGTCCCATTAATGCTGTCACAAGTTCAGGTGTGACGGCTGGCGAGACATTCATCAACGTGAATATCACGCCGCAGGGACAGGCGAGCGCGATTCTGGTCCGCCGTTGGGACGGGTAAGGGTTAAAGCCAGCCGGCTAAAAGGGTGTTTTGTTCACACTGCAGTGTTTTAGTTGGGGCTGATACTACGGCCACCGTCGACGGGCAGGCAAACTCCAGTGATGAAGGTGCTTTCCGCGAGAAAGGCCACGGCATTGGCAATGTCCTCAGGACTTCCTGCCTTTTGCAGTAGCGTTGCATGGATTGCGTTTTCGCGTTCGGCTTGGGACAGCGTATCGGGGAGCATTGCCGGTCCAGGCAGCACCGCGCTGACGCGAATGCGCGGATTGCGACGGGAGAGTTCCACAGCCAGGCTGCGGGTCATCGTGGGAATTGCACCCTTGGATGGGAAGTAGGCTGCGTAGTCGGGGTAAGGTCGTGTGGTGGCCCAGTCGCCCAGGTTGATGATGGCACCGCCGTGAGACTGGCCCTTCATAATCAGTCCCGCACGTTGGGCGCACAGAAAAGATGCCAGCGTGTTCGCGTCGAAATGGTCACGCAGGTCTTGCGCAGTGGTTTCCTCCAAGGTGCGTGCATGCCAGATGGCGGCGCAGTTTACCAGGACGTCGAGACGGCCAAAATGATCGTGCGCGCCATCGATTAGTGCGTAGGCTGCTGCCTCGTCAGCCAGGTTTCCAGACAAGACTAGTGTGTCGCTACCCCCGGCGTCCAACTCGTCAGCAGTGGTATGGGCATCTGCGATACTCTCTCGCGCATGTAAAGCAACGCGGTAGCCACGAGCGAACAATGTACGGGCAATACAATTTCCAATTCGTGGTGCGCCACTGCCCGTAACGAGGGCCACGGGGCGTGGCGTGCCAAATACAAGGTTCAGATCTTCCACGCGTTCGCCTCACTAGCAGACGACAAGATGCTCAGGATGGTCGACTTCGTTTGAGAGTTTCTGGAATCGGAGCCCGGGATTCGCCGAGAGCGTTTGGAGGCGCTCGGCAGTGTTGGCTGCGCCGGGGCCTGAATTGTTTCAGGAGTCTCCCGGTACAGTCGATGGTGTCTGTTGGTGGAACGATTGGATCTTGTTCCAAGCCTCCTGAGGTGATTCAACGTATTCGAAGAGGTTCAGGTGTTCGTCTCGGATGACCCCCTCGTCGGCCAGGAATTGAAAATCAATGACTCGCTCCCAGTACTCGCGACCAAACAGGATGATCGGAATGGTCTGCATTCTGCCGACCTGACGTAAGGTCAACGCATCAAACAATTCATCGAGTGTGCCGAAACCGCCGGGAAAGACAACCAGTGCTCTGGCCCGCAGTAAGAAGTGCATTTTGCGTAGTGCAAAATAATGAAACTGAAAGCAGAGATCGGGAGTGATATACGGATTGGGATTCTGCTCCTCGGGAAGCGTGATATTCAGACCAATTGACTTGGCACCGGCTTCGTTGGCGCCACGGTTTGCGGCTTCCATCACGCCTGGCCCGCCGCCAGTTACTATGACGTAATCACAACGATTGTCTTTTTGTGCTGCAGCTGAGACGATTTGTGCGAACTCGCGCGCGTGTTCGTAGAACGGTGCTTTGGCCAGGATGCGCTCGGCGCGTTGCAACGCTCGTTGATGGTGGGAATTGTCAGGATCCGTTTCGAGTTGACGTTGCGCTTCCTCCAACCGAGCAGTCGCTTCAGCCTGGTCGACAATTTGGGTGCCCCCAAAAGCGACAATCGTCGATTGAATGTCGTTTTCTTCGAAGGCCATCTCGGGTTTAAGTAACTCAAGTTGCATACGGACCGGTCGCAATTCAGGGCGCGCCAGAAAATCCGTGTCGCGTTCAGCGAGTCGATAGTTCTCCGCATTCAGGATCGCTTCGAGGTTGGCCTGTGGATTGTGCATAGAAGTAGGTCCTTCAACAGTGTCGTCTGGACTGGATCGACGAGTGACACGCGTAAGCAACAGGACAGACAGGCTGCCCAGCAGGAGCCAGCCCAAGGCACCTTTGTCGCTCATTTGAGGAAAGAGAGTTCGTGTTTCGACGTTCGCTTCATTGGGTGTTGCGAAAGGTGTATTGGTAACCGGAGGCGCGGTGATGCGTGGTCCGGTAATCAGGCAGAGTGAGGTTGCCCAAACCAGATGCATGGACCAGGAGATCCTTCGGAAACGAGTAAAGTGATGCGACATACTCTGACAGAGTAGCGTCGCCAAGGCTACTGCGATTGCTACGAGTATCACGATTTGCCAGCCAAGAATCAGTCCGCAAATTCCTAGCTGGGCATCGCGTGTTTGGGTTGGCTGATTTTTCGAGGCGGACAGCCACCCCAACAAAATTCCTGTGCCCATGCCGACGGCGCCATCCATCAGGCTGGGGTGCATTTGGGTGTGCAGAGTGTTCCATGGGATTTGCGATGAGAACAGTGAGGCAACGAGTCCAGTGAGTGCAGCTGGTGCGTATAGCCAGCGTGGGTCGCGTTCTCCGTCCAAGTGGATCAGAGCTGTCGTGAGCAGCGTGTAAATCACCAGGAGATGGATCGCATAGGTGACCACCATCTGCATCGTTCGTGAATTCCAGTGCAGCATGTTCGAAACTGCGTGGGAACTTGTAGCTTGTGCGAGGAAGTGCGAAGCGATCAGAACGCTGAGTGCTGCGGCGACGAGTTCGACCAACGGATAGCGAGGGGAAATCCAGGCCTGACAATCCCTGCATTTTCCCCGCAGGGCAACCCAGCCGAGAATGGGCAGGTTGTCGAACCAGCGGATTGCGTGTTGGCAACGCGGACACTGGGAAGGAGGGTGTACGATGCTCATCCGACGTGGCAAACGATACACGATGACATTCAGAAAGCTGCCGATACATGCGCCTACCGACCCCAGCCAGAGGACTGCGAGTGCGAACAGTCCCCAGGAGACAAGCGGTAACGCAGACTGGGCGAGAAGACCTTCGAATCGGATAGTCACGTCTGCACACTCGCAGATGCTAGTAAAGGTGTCAACGGTGTGAAACGCGGGGACGGCTTGCCTGTCATGGCAGCGGAGCGCATAACGGAGTGTCGAGGAGCGTAATTCACGCTGATTTCATTCTTTTTCTTGAGTTGGGAGATGGTTGCCGAATGCGAACAGAGCACCAGATTGAGATCCGAGTCGCCTATCACGAAGTGGATTCGATGGGGCGTTTGTATCACGGGCACTATTTCACTTATTTTGAGAAAGCCCGCCTGGAACTCTTGAGGGCGTCTGGCCAGATTTATCGCGAGATGGAGGAGGCAGGCATTTATGTGGTGGTGTCCCACTGTGAATGCCGTTTTCTGGCGGCTGCCCGCTATGACGAACTGTTGACCGTGCGCGTGCGGGTCAAGGAAGTAGGTGGTGCGCGTATTAAGCACGAGTACGAGGTGTGGAACCAGGATCTTCTTGTGGCTCAGGGCTATGCCACGTTGGCAATGGTTGATCGCGATGGAAAAGTGCACCGGTTGCCAGGCCACTGGCGACCTGCGGTCACGCCCTGACGTGCAGTAAAATAGAGTGTTGGTTTCCGGGTGGATCTGGTAGCCTGGAAAGCCGTGACGGGATCTGCGTGGGGGGATCACTGCGTACCTGTTGATAAACCCAGGCAGGAGAAGAACACGCTGGCGGTATGAGCGGCCTGTCCTGGTTTTCCGGAGTAGTCTGATAGCTTCCAGGCAACAGTCGCGGATTGGAGAACTTCGATGCCGGAATTTCGCCCAGGTCGGTTTGTGGTGGTAACGCTGGTCTTGTCAGGACTCTATTGCGTGTCCGATGTGTCCGCGCAACTGCCTCCCCGCACAGGGTATGTTTACCCGCCGGGTGGCCGGGCGGGTACGACAGTCGAGGTTCACCTGGGGGGCTTTGATTTTACCGATGATATGCAGTTTTTTGTGCATCACGAAGGACTGAACTGGGAAGTCCACGGCCGCTTGGGCGCGTTTCTGGTCCCTCCGCCTCCGTATTGGTTTGGGCCCAAGGGACGCAGTTCCGCGATGCCGATTCCGCGTGAATTGGCTGCCAGAATCCATCTCCCTGCAGATCTGCCGCCCGGTCCGATTTATTGGCAGGTGGCCAATGCCAATGGAATCAGTTCAACGGCGATTTTCATGGTGAGCGATCAGGAAGAAATTCTCGAAGATCGATACCGGCAGAATCCTCAGAGACTGGAGGTCTTGCCGGCGGTTGTTTCTGGCCGCTTGCTGAAGATTGCCGAAGTCGACCGGTATCAATTTACGGTTGATCAGGATGATCTCGTGAGCTTGGATCTGCAGGCGCGCCGGATCGGCTCGAACTTTCACGGTGTCCTCACTGTCTTCGATCAGGATGGTAAACGGATCGCGGACGTTGCAGATACAGAGGGACTCGACGTCGACCTGACCTTTCGTGCACAGGCAGGCGAAACCTACACTGCGGAATTGCATGACCTCGATTTTCGCGGTAACCGAGCCTATGTCTATCGTTTGGGTTTCCACCGAGGGCCCCGGGTCGTGGCGATGATTCCGGCCGCCGCACAGCGCGGCAAGAACCAGCGGCTCGAGTTTTCGGGTATCGGCCTGGTGAGCGGTGAGAAGCAGCGCGAAAGTGTGCAAGCGGACGTCGCTGGGCAGGTGAGTACTAAGGCCGCCAGCTTCATCTACCCGCTGCAGACCTCACGGGGAGTTGTTCCCGTCGTGTTGCCATTAAGTGATGTGTCAGAACAACGCGAGTCGGAACTCGCAAAGAATGCGAGTGGCTGTTACTCCCTGCAGATTCCCGGAGCGGTTACAGGAGACTTTTCAGGAGATGGAATGGAGAGGCGATTTGAGCTGACCGCGAGAAAAGAAACATTCCTGACGGTTGCGGTTGAATCGCGGGCTCTGGGTAGTGGTTTCGATGTGTCACTGGTCGTCTTGGATGCCGCCGGAAAAGAAGTTGCCAAGAACGATGATGCAGGTGGCACGACAGATGTCCAGCTGGATTGGCAACCGCCGGAGGACGGCGTCTATACCCTGGTAATCCGTGGCTTGCCCTCTTCCCGTGCCCGGCGGTCTGGGGTCTATCGTCTACACGTGCAGGAACGCCAACCGGGGTTTCAGGTCAACGGTCCACAGCTACTCACACTGCCCATTGCGGGTAAGGCCGAGCTCAAGCTGAAGGTCGTGCGTTACGGAGGTTTCAAAGGAACGGTCACCGTACAAATTGACGGGTTGCCCGCAGGGGTGTCGGTTCCCGAGTCCTTGATCATCAAGCCTGATCAAGCTGAGTTGAAGATTCCCTTTGAAGCAGCGGCTGACATGGGGTGCGTGGCGAGTGTCATTCAGGTCTCCGGATTGGCGATGATTGGTGACAAGCCGGTGTCGGTTTTGCTACAGACTCCTGCTGCAGGCAATCTCTGCCCGCAGCGGCCTGACGCGAACAAGGTTAACGGGATCCTGCTGGCAACAACGATGAAGGCTCCTTTTGAGATTAATCTGATTGGCAAGAATCGCCAGCGCGCAGTCCACCGTGGCACGACCTATCCCGCTCCGCTGGAGATCAAGAGGGAAGCGGATTTCAAGGGAGAGGTTATTTTGCAGATGGCGGCCAATCAAAGCCGACACCGGCAGGGGATTTCCGGACCTCGTATGACCGTTCCCGCGAATCAATCACGGGTGTTTTATCCCTGTTTTATGCCAGAGTGGTTAGAAACGGATCGTACGACGCGGATGACTATCATGGGGTTTGCCTGGATTCCAGACCCGCAAGGTAAACCGCGTGCAGTAACCAAAGCGACAAATGCCAATGTGACAATGATTCTGGAAGGTGCCTTGCTGAAAGTGACTCCGCAACGACGCATGCTCATGTTGCAGCCAGGTCAATCACAGCAGATCCCGGTACGTGTTTTCAGGTCGGCCAAATTGCCTGTTCCCGTTCAGTTGGAACTGATCGCACCGCCAGACATCGGTAGCCGTGTGAAGGCAGATCCAGTTACCGTTCCCGTCGGTACGGAAGAAGTAGTCCTTAAGCTGCAAAGCAGCGCATCCGCGGATTGGACAGGGGACCACCCGTTACGGATTCGCGCAACGGCTCTGCAGGATGGTAAGTGGCCGGCGATTTCAGAAGCTGATTTGCCTTTGCGGGTGCTGCCGGTGGCGGTCGGCACATCGGTCAAGTAACGCTCCGGATTTGGAACCGGTTCAGTGAACGGGTATGCTGGCACGGCGCGAGGTTGCGGTCTCATTGCGGCGATGCTGCGGGTTCCGCGAGGACGGTGGTGCACCCGTACAACATGCCGGCGTGCTTTCTTTCTCTTTTGTCTCAGGGCTTCCGATGAACCAACCTGATCGTAACAGACGGCTCCGTATCGCCGCTGTTGTAACGGAGTACCGTCGTTATTCCCACGCTCAGCATATCCTGGATCGTTTCCTGTGGGGCTATGGGTTTGAGGGGCGTCATCATCGTCCAGAAATGGACCTCGTTTCGATGTATGTCGATCAGCAACCGGAGGGTGAGTTGAGTGGCGAGCGCGTACGCCAGTTTCCCCAGCTAAAAGCATACCCTTCGATTGGTGAAGCACTCACCCTGGGTGGGGACAAGCTTGCCGTCGATGGAATTCTGCTTATCGGCGAACACGGTCGCTATCCAACCAATGAAAAGGGGCAAAAACTCTACCCGCGTTATGAGTTCTTTCAGAAAATTATCGAGGTTTTCCGCGCGAGTGGACGGACGTGTCCAGTATTCAACGACAAGCATCTATCTTGGAATTGGGATTGGGCGCAAGAGATGGTGGAGACCGCAAAAACGATGGGGTTTGCTTTTATGGCAGGTTCTTCGTTACCGGTAACGCGGCGCATTCCGGCTATTGACATGCCCCTGCAAGCTGAACTTTCCGAAGCGTTTTGCCTGGCACCCGGCGGTATTGACGGGTACGACATTCATGCACTGGAAACTGCGCAGTGTATGGTTGAACGGCGAAAAGGTGGCGAGACCGGGGTGGAATATATTGAAGCGAGTCAGGAGGGTGAAGTCTGGAGCCGTATGGAACGAGATGAATGGGACCAGGGAGGCTGGGATCGCGAGTTGTTACAGGCTTGTCTCTGCCGCAGTCAGTCACTGGTTCCGTCACGTGAGGGGTTCAATCACGTCTTGCCCACCACTGCGGAAATTCCCGCGCAAGTCAAAGAGAACCATGGACCCTATTGTTACCGTTATCGCCATCGTGATGGCCTGAAGATGACCATGCTGCTGGCGGAAGGTGTTGTCAACGATTTTACCTTTGCCGCCAGATTTCGCGGGACAGGGAAGGTGTTGTCAACGCATTTTCATCTCCCGCCGCGGGAAGTCTGCAATTTTTTCAGTCCTTTGGCCTATCATGCCGAACAGATGTTCTTGACCGGTAAGTCGCCGATTCCCATTGAGCGAAACCTGTTAACCACTGGTTTGACTGCGGCGGGCGTGGAGTCGCTGTTTCAGGGAGGCAAGCGGTTGCCGACACCCCACTTGGATATTGTCTATCAGCCGCGACCGCAGTCGACGTTTTGGCGCACGTGATTCGCTGTCTGGGGACGGGTGCTGCAAATCTTCAGGCTGGTCTCGTCACAGGGCGTTGCCAGCGTCACTCCAGGTATTCGCCTGGCGTGAGAGGGCTGTGGGCAAGGCGAAATTTCTTTTCACCTGCGGTGCCAAAGAACTCGACCACTGCAGTTCGTTTTTGTCCAGCTCCGCTGAGGTTGGTGATGCGTCCAGAACCGTATTCGGGATGGTCGACGACCATCCCGAGTTGAAATACGCTGGCGGGTATGCGACGACCTTGCGGCTTGCCCGATTCGGCGAGATCACTGGCTTTTACGAGTTGAGACTGGATGTCGGCGAGAGCATGGAATGCATCCGCATCTTCCTCCGCCAGATCCTGGAAGGAGTCTTCAAAACGATCGGAATCTGGCTGTTCTTGATAGTCGGGTTCGATCGAGCAGAGTTGGAATTCTTCCCGGGGGATTTCCAGAAGAAACTGGCTGGGTACTGCCATTCGTTGTTGACCACGGAATGTACGGTATTGTGCATGGCTTAATTGCAACTCTTGTTCGGCCCGTGTGATCCCGACAAACAGCAAGCGACGCTCTTCTTCTAATTGGTCAGGGTCTTCCGTGCTGCGTTCATGTGGCAAGAGGCCTTCTTCGACCGCGACAATGAACACCATGGGGAATTCAAGTCCTTTGGCAGCATGCATCGTCATCAGGGTTACACGGTCGCTGTCTTGATCCCAGGCGTCGGTGTCAGCCACCAGTGATGCCCGTTCCAGGAAGGCTTCCAGGCTCCCCTCTTCGGGATGCTGCTGGTCAAACTCGCGCGCATCGGTCAAGAGTTCTTCGATGTTCGCCAGGCGGTCTTGATCTTCCTCACGCTCACTTCCCGCTAACCAGTCGTGATAGGTGGATTCGTGGAGAGTGGCTTGCATCAGATCTTCAACGCCCTGGTTGGCTGACACGCTTAATCGATCCATCAGTGCAACAAATTTTGCAATCGATACCGCAGCTGCTTTTGTCAGCGATTCGATCAGGCCCGCTTCCCGGGCGGCATCCAGGAGCGGTATCTGATAGCGTGCGGCGTGCGCGATGACCAGTTCGAGTGATCGTTTTCCGATCTTGCGTGGTGGTACGTTGACGATGCGCAGGAACGAGGCGTCGCTGCGAGGATTGTTGACCAGATGCAGGTAGGAAAGGATATCTTTGATTTCCTTGCGTTGATAAAACTCCAGTCCATTGACAATCTGGTAAGGAATATGGTGGATCCGTAAGGCATTTTCGATCGTTCGCGACAAAGCGTTGATACGGTAGAAAATTGCGATGTCAGCGAGACGTCTGCCATTGCGTTTGGCTTCCTCGATACGAAATGCGAGGTCGTCCGCCTCGTCCCGTCCGGTTGGGTAAACCGCCAGACGTACTGGTTTCCCTTCGGGTTGGTCGGTGAATAGCTTTTTCGGTTTGCGCTTCTGGTTGTGCGTGATCAAATGATCCGCGATGCGAAGTATGTTGGGCGTGCTGCGGTAGTTCTGCTCCAGTCGCACGACTTTGACTTGCGGGTAATCTTTCTCGAAGTCCAGTAAGTTGCTGAGATTGGCGCCGCGCCAACCATAGATCGATTGGTCCGGGTCTCCGGTGACCGCAAGATTTGGATGTTCAATGGAGAGTGCTCGAACAATTGCATACTGCGCTAGATTCGTGTCCTGGTATTCGTCGACCAGGATGTAGCGATACCGGTCATCGAGTGTTTTCCGGAGTTGTGGGTTTTCCTTCAGTAGTGTTGCGACGTGCATCAGCAGGTCGTCAAAGTCGACGGCATTGGCGATTCGCAACTGTTGCTGATAGACCGGATAGACCTCTTTCACGATGGTTCCCACCGTGCTGCCCCAGCGTGGTTCGTACTCATCAGGTGTGACGAGGCGATTCTTGGCCCAGCTGATCGCATGGGCGACCGAATCGACGGAGGTGTGTGTCATCTCGATTTCGAGATTGCGAATCGTCTGTTTGAGTGTTTGCGAACTGTCCTGGGTGTCGTAGATCGAGTAGTTTTCCTGTAGACCCACCATGGCGGCATATTGACGCAGCAGGCGTGCGCAGAAGCGGTGGAACGTGCCGAGCCAAACCGGCTGTCGTGGGGCCAATCGTTCCAGGCGGAGACGCATTTCATCAGCCGCCTTATTGGTAAAGGTGACGGCGAGAATCTGGCGCGCTGCAATCCCCTGCCGTAACAAATGCGCGATGCGATGCGTAATGACGCGTGTTTTGCCGCTTCCAGGTCCGGCGAGAATGACCAGGGGACCGTCTACATGTTCCACCGCCTGACGTTGGGGTTCCGTCAGCTTGTCGCCGTTTTCCGTCAGCCGATCAGGGCCATCCATGGTGAGTTTCTCTTGTGTGGCAAGCTGCAGTGTCGACGCACGTCTCGACACCTGGCAGGCACGGGCGGCGCGAACGAGCGCACACCGTCACGTATTGTGGCACATCGCCGGGTAATGCTAGCATCCAGAAGGTTTTCTCCCCAGAACCGCGCGCCGATTTTTGGCGGAAACGCTATACTAATTTGCGGATGGCAAACTCGAAACGAGCGCTGCATGGAACGTCGCGCCCGGGCCCGTGAGAATGATCTCCCGGAGAAGTTTGTTGCGAGTCCCGAATGGGACGCACGATTATTGCAGGGGAAAGGAAACCCAATGACACGGATACCATTGAGTGTGGCAGATGAAGAGTCACGCAGTCTCAAAGAACGGCTGGAAATGAGTACAGCTGAAATCGGCTTGACCGTGCGGACGACAAACTGTCTTGAAGAGCGGGGTATTTTCTCGGTTGAGGATTTGCTGAATTGCACTCCCGACGATTTACTCAGTATCTCCAATTTCGGCGATAAGACGTTAACTGAGGTCTATTCCGCGTTGTCGAATATCGGTTTTCACCGGCCAGCTGCATAACGCGTCAGGAATAATGACACGTTTGGACCGCGATGCGAGCGGCTGCCTTTTGTGCGGTGCTGTGTGGACGTGGTTCTGGCATCCGTTGGGCGCGCGGCTTTTCTGTAGACCTGCGGGCTGCTTTCGAGTGAACGCAGGACCCGTTTCTCGGGATTCCGTACAATGGTGCCAAAGCAGGCACCCTGGTAAAACGAACGCAGTGACGTGGACCTGCAGTAGTTTCGCGGCGGCGGTTTGCGCCGCCATTTGAGGCATATGGTATGAAAATCGCCTATTTGGATTGCGCCAGTGGTATTAGCGGAGATATGACATTAGGAGCGCTAGTGGATGCAGGTGTGCCACTCGAGACGATTCAGCAGGGGGTGGATTCACTGGGGCTACCGAGTTGTCGGTTGGTCGCCACGGAGGTCAAGAAGAAAGGTTTTC
>PBOG01000196.1 GCA_002724245.1 Planctomycetaceae bacterium | reverse complement strand
GAGCGACAAACCATGGGATGCATTTCGGCTGATTTACTTCAGCCTCGCCAAGGATGGTGACGTCTTCAAAATGTGGTATCAAGCGTTTGATGACGACCAGTGGGGTGACGGGACTTCGCGGATGTGTTATGCAGTCAGCGAGAATGGGCTGCACTGGGAGAAACCCAATCTCGGACTGGTCGAATACAAGGGCTCAAAAGAGAACAACATCCTGCTCGATGAACCAAGCAAGCTGAGTTACGTGTTCATCGACCCACACGGGATGCCTCAGCAACGCTACAAGATGTTGACCGGTATTGGCACAACCCGGATTCGTACTTCCCCGGACGGCGTGCATTGGACGCTCCATCCGCAAGTCGTCTGGAAGCCGACCTGGGACACCCAGAAACAAGCCTGGTGGGACACGCGAATCAAGAAGTACGTGATTCAGACCCGTGTCCAGCTGGAGCGGGAAAACGAACTGCCGTTCCCGTTCGTCAAGCCGATCGAAAGCGATCCGCCCGTGGTCGCTCCGAAACTGCACCGGCCAATCCGTGCGCTCGGTCGACTGGAAGTCGACGACATTATGAAACCGTGGCCTACGGCGAACGTTCGCACCATCATGACGGCCGACGAGTATGATCCCCCCGGATCGGACATCTATCACCCTGGCGGCGTCTATCAGTACCCCTATGCATCCGATGCCTACTTCATGTTTCCGCTTACCTACCAACACTTCCAGACTGGTGAAGGGCATCCGCATAACGACGGTGTGAATGACGCCCAGTTTTCCGCCAGTCGCGACGGCATTCACTGGATGCGCTACGATCGGCAGCCGTTCATTCCCCGAGGTTTGCCGGGCGATCCAGACCACGGCGACACGTTTGGCACGGGTTTTTTCGTTCGCCAGGGCAACTACCTCTATCAATATTACACCGGTTGGCCGTGGACCCACGGTGGCTTTCGACTGCTCAGCCCAGCCGAACGCCAGAATCGGAAGAACTGGGGCCGACAATTTGTCGGCGTCGTCGTCCACCGGTTGGACGGATTTGTCTCCGCGGACGCACCCCAGGAAGGTGGTTATCTGGTGACTCCACCGCTTGTTTTCAAAGGCCACTGCCTGGAGCTGAATATTAACGTCTCAGCTCTGGGCGGCGCATTCGTCGAGATCCAGAATGACGCTGGCCAGGCGATACCAGGTTACACAATCGCAGACTGTGATCGGATCCTGATGAACGACGTGGCCCACATCGTACGATGGCGGGGCAATGCCGACGTCTCCCGTCTCGCCGGTCAGCCGGTCCGGCTGAAAATTGCCATGCGTTCCGCGAAGCTGTACGCGTTTCAGTTCGTTAATGATTAGCGACTTTCTTGTGTTGCTACGGCGCGCGACGTCTGAAAGCTGTGGGGGACGCTTAGCCGGCAATTCTGCGGAGCATCCATTCAAGCGGTCCGTAGTGGAATCGGCGTCGGTATCCAAGTGAAAAGCAGCTTGCCAGTACGCAGGCCCCCGTCGCCACAGTTAGCGCCAGCAGGCTTGTGTGATGCTGAACGATTCCGGTCGCATAGAGCCCACCAACGCCCACCACGACATGCGCGATGTACCATGTGAATGCTGTCTGGCCGGTCGCCGCGAGGCTGCGAACGATCAGTCCACCTGGACTCGCTTCGGCCCACCCGACGGAAACGGCGATGACAGCACAGGCGAGCCCACCCGCGGACAGTAGAAACAGTGGCATGGCCGGTAGCGAATTGGTCCCGCAGACCGCAATGGCATCTTCGCTGGGGGTTCCTGCGGCAATTACCGCAGCCACCAGTGGTTGCGAAACGACTTCAGCAATCGCCGTGACCACCAACCCGCCGAGAATCGTCGTCCGCCGCGCAACCTGGCTGCTCCAGTCGATTCGGCCGAGGCAAATTCCCGTCAGCAGCAGTGCCGTCCATGGAAAGACCGCTCGAAATCCGTTGAAGAGTAGATTGCGAGTCGCCCCTTTCGCTGTCCATAAGCCAGTGTAGTCGAGCGTTTCAAAATTCCAGCCGGCCGAAAAGTCCAGCAGAAAAACCATCCCCACGAAAGCCGCGATGATGCTTGCCGCGAGTATCAGCAGGAGACGCGTGGGCGCAAGGAATAGCGGAGCGGCGATCAGAAACGACACCCCGTAAATCCTCAAAATGTCTCCTGGCCAGACGGTCAGGAATGCGAAACCACAGACGAGAAAGAAGAGACCGCGGCGGACGAGAACACGACGGGCCCTGGAAATCGCCGCGTCACCCTGTTCAGCGGCTCGGTGTGAACGGATTGCAACGCCGATGCCGGCAAGAATCATGAACACGGAGGCAGGTCGCCCCGCGGCCCGATCTAACGTCCACTGGATCCAGCCACTGTCCCCTTCCGCCATGACAAGGTTGAAGTGAATCACGACCATGCCGAAGATCGCCAACGCCCGCGCGACGTCGAATCCGACGATCCGTCTGGCGGATGACGGTTGCGTTTCACCACCTGTGGCCTCTGCGTCGATAGGACTTTCAAAACCCGCAGGCTTGCGTTCCGCGTTCATCGTGCTCCTTCCAGTAGGACTGCAGAAGCTGTCGCGGCTTCATACGGGCCAGATGGATAACGAAAACGGTTGACCTGAAGGGGTTACCACCGGGAAATGTCGCCAGGCGATGCGATGGGATACTCGAACAGGGCCGTCGTTCAGGACCCTCGCCGAGCTGGTTCCATCAAGTACCAAGATGTTGCAGTAAGTACAAGGTATAGCGGATCGCCTGTTTTAGCCCGGTCCATCGCGAATGACTGGTTTCCTGCGACTGCGCATCTCGAATTTCAGTCGATTCGTTGTGGTCGTTCGTCGAACTAGTGAATGGTCCGTCACAACTGCGGATCGTCAATGCAATCTCGGCATCATCATTGGTGGATGACCGTGGCCGCAAGGAGCGGCCTGGAGTGTGCGGCTGTGCAGGAGGTTTATCGTCTGCGATCTGTTGGTGGAGTCGCGCTGGCACGAAGTTGCCGCCGTCGGCGGACTCATGTGCCCCACGCCGCTTGACCGATTGCCAGGATGCTTTATCCTGCGCTGCCAGAACGCAACACGTCTGGCCGCTTCCCACGCGATCCGCAACCTTTTGGGTAAATTCTGATATGCAGATGTCAGCTCCGGTTTTGTGCGGTCTGGTTTTCACGCTGGCCACTACCACTGGTAGCGCCCAGCAGTCATTGCCGCGGAGTGATCCGGAGTCACAGGGAGTGTCTTCGCCTGCTCTACTTGAACTGACCAATTGTCTTGATGAGCGATTTGACGGCATCCACAGCCTGATGATTGTCCGCAATGGCAAGATCATTACCGAGGGCTGGTGGGCGCCCTACGATGCGCAACAGAACCATGTGTTGTATTCGCTCAGCAAGAGCTTCACGTCAACTGCCGTGGGCCTGGCGGTCGCGGAAGGCAAGCTGGACATCGACGATCGAGTGCTGGATTACTTCCCGGAAGATGCGCCCCAGCACGCCAGTGAAAATCTCAAAGCGATGCGCGTCCGCGACATTTTGACGATGACGACTGGGCATCAAGACGCGCCACCAGTGAAGGCCGACCAGATCTCCGCCAAATCGTTTTTTGCCCAGCCTGTGCCACATGTGCCTGGCACGCACTTCAAGTACAACACGGCGGCCACATTCATGCAGTCGGCACTGGTCCAGAAGCTCACAAGCCAGACCGTGCTGGAGTATCTGGAGCAGCGTCTTTTCGAGCCGCTGGGGATCGAACGCCCGGTTTGGGAGACCAACGCCCAGGGTATCTCTTTGGGGGGCTACGGACTGCGCGTACGGACCGAAGATATCGCGAAACTGGGCCAGCTCTACCTGCAGAAGGGGCGCTGGCATGGCCAGCAGCTGCTACCGCAGGAGTGGGTGGAACTGGCCACGACCAAACAGGTCCCCAATGGCAATAACCCCATAAGCGATTGGAATCAGGGGTACGGTTTTCAGTTCTGGCGGTGCCGACACAACGCCTATCGCGGCGATGGCGCGTTTAGCCAGTTCTGTATCGTCATTCCGGCCCAGCAGGCGGTGGTTGCGATCACCAGCGGTGAACGCGACATGCAGGCGGTGATGAACGTGGTGTGGGACAAGTTGCTTCCAGCCTTGGCGGCAAAGGGCCTGCCGGCGGATCCCCAGGGATGGGGCCAGTTGCGCACGCGACTTGCGGAGCTTTCCGTGAAGCAGCCCAGCGGTGTCCGCACATCCCCCTTGGCGGGACGTCTGTTGAACCGTCGCTGGGAGTTCGCCGCAAATGACCTGGAATTTGCGAGTGTGGAGTTCGTATCGGCGGACACTGACAAGCACCTGATCCTGAAACTCAATTGGGACGGCAGGCTCCTGGAAATCCCGGCCGGCTTTGGTGAGTGGAAGCAGGGACGTGCCGCCTATCCGGCGAGCTGGCCCTTGCGTTTTCCGGACGAGTCAGTGGCTGGAACATTTGCCTGGGTGGCTGAGGATACGTTGGTGGTCAAGTTTTGCGCCAGCGAAACGCCGGGCCATATGACGTTCACAATGAAAGTCGCAGCGGATCTGGTAACCTGCACAGCGGAGTCGAATGTTGCCTTTGCAGCCACGCGGCTGAAGGTGCTGCCCGGTGATTGAAATTCCCGTGCCGTCGGCACGAGGTGTCGGCGGATCTGCCACCACCGTGGTCGGGGTCCCGCATCCGTGCGGTTCCGCTGCGTAGATCGCAGATCTGCAAGTTCGATTGATTGTCCCTGTGAGAAAACGAGTCGCGCAATGAAATCTCTAGTCTGTCGAGTTGCGAGCATTGCCGCCTTGCTCGCCGGTTGTTTTTCCCTGCCTGCGACGGCGGATGACACGACGCTCCGCGTGTTTATTTTTGCCGGGCAGTCGAATATGGTCGGGTCGGATTCCAAGGTGGCCGATATTCGGCGTTTTCCGCCCTTTGCCGGCCTGGAACAGCCGCAGGCCAGCGTACGATTCTCTTATTCCATTGGACGTGAGAACAAGCTGGAATCGCGCGGCTGGGTGCCGTTGCAACCGGTGAATCGTGTCGTCGGTCCGGAATTGAGCTTTGCCCGCCGGGTGTCTGCGGCCATCAAGGCCCCGATTGCCATCATCAAATGCGCTGCGGGCGGAACCCATCTGGGGGGGGACTGGAATCCCGACCATCCCACAGGCTTCAAGATGTACCCTTTGGCGCTCAATCTGGTGCGGGCTTCACTCGCCGAACTGGCACGGCAGCAGATCGACTATCGCATCGAGGGATTTATGTGGCATCAGGGCGAAAACGATATGTTCGAGGAGGATTACATGCCCAACTATGGGAAGAACCTCAAGAACTTTGTCGCCCGCTGGCGGCGTGATTTGCAGGTCCCTGATCTCAAATTCTACGTGGGAGAACTATGCACCAAGACGATCTGGGGCATGGACCTCAGGCCGCGGATGTACGCGATCAGTCAGGGACAACGGGCGGTCACCCGAACCGATCCTCTGGCCGAGTACGTGCCGACGTCACATGTCGGTGTGGAGATTGGTCAACCTGTAGGCTTGCACTATCACTATGGGACGTTGGGGCAGTTGGAACATGGCATCAATTATGCCGACGCCTACCTGCGGACAATCGGGAACCGTCAAGTCGCGTCCCGCCCGCTCACAGCCTGGCCCTATGCCCAGGACAGTACTGTGAAGTTGTTTGTGCTCGCGGGACACCGCAATATGGAAGGCGAACGAGCGTTTCTGCAGGATCTGAAACGCTTGCCAGCCGGTCAGCCCCTGCTCGTTGATAACCACCGCATTGCCTACCGTTACAGCATCGGTGGCGGTTATCGAGTTTCGCAGTCCTGGGAGCCGCTGGGTCCCGCGGGATTGTACGGCACATTTGGCCCGGAACTGAGCTTTGCGCAGACCCTGCAAGGCAACCTGGATGACCGCATTGCCATTGCTAAGTTTACCCACAGTGGAAGCCAGATGATTGACTGGACCCCCACCGGTAGCCTCGCCAAGAGTCGGAATCTTTACCCTCAATTTGTCTCGTTTCTGCGCGAGTCGATGCAGCGGCTTGTTGATCGGGGCCAGCGTGTGGAATTGGCGGGTATCTTTTATCACGCAGGTGAAAATGACATGTCGTTTTCACCATACCGGCGGAACGCAGCGAAGTGGCTGCAAGAGACGATCGCGCAAGTGCGTCAGGATCTACAGCTGCCTGGACTCAAGTGGTTTGTCAGTCAGCAGCCACCCACGGATGAGGAAAGTGTCAACCAGATCGATGTTGTTGCTGCTCTCGAAAACGCCGCTGCCGCGGATCCGCACTTGATTCATATCAAGGCGTTTGACCTTCCGGTGCAGAAACAGAAGCTGGTGATCACTGCCGAGGGGATTGTCGAATTGGGCGAGTTGCTCGCCAGGCATTATCTCCAGCAGCGCTAGCCGGCTGGCTATAGCTGCGCAAAAATCCGTTTGAGGAACTGGAAGTCGTCTGTGGTGAGTTGGATGCACTCCTTGACCGGCAGCCGGTACTCGGTATGCAGCGTGTAGAACCCATCGTATCCGGTTTGCTGTACTGTGCGGACAAAATCGGGGATGGGGGCGATACCATCTTCCAGCCGTACGTAGTTCGTACGCCATTTCTGTTGGCCGAGCGCGTCGCGCGGGCCCCGTTGCCACTGGAAATTCTTCAATGCGACCAGTGAAATCCACGGTCTGAGCAGGTCGATGGCTTGTCGCCAACCACCAGCGCCGCCTGTGATCGTCATGTGATAGGAGTCCAGATAGGCGCCGATGCGGTCGGGCGGCAGGTCGCGAATCAGGTTGTACAACATGAAACCACTCGAAGGCAGGGTCGCTCCGGAATGGACGTGCACACAGGGGCGGACGTCGTACCGGGCAGCCAGTTTCACCACCGTGCTTAACTGGCGTTTGACGTCATCCAGTCGCTTGGACAGATTGCCGAATTCGCCGACAGAGTAGTAGCCGAGCTTGATCCGTTGGATCCCCAGTTTCTGGCAGGTTGCCAGAATGCGCTCGGAGTCCCGGTCCGCACCGGTGATGCCAGTGGTCAGCATCATGATCTTCAGACCGTGGTCGGCTGCCGACTCGGCCGCTGTGGGCAATGCTTGCACGGCGTCGCGTGGTTCGATATGTCCGCCCGGACGGACCGTCAGGTCGAGGCCATCCACCCCCATTTCCTTGAAAATTTTGCAGACTTCAGGAATGGGAAGTTTCTGGAAGTGTTCGGTGTAGGTGCAGACTTGAGGAAACGGTTTGTTGGCTGCGGCCGATGTCGCACCACTGGGTGCCGCGGACGCCAATCCGGATAGCAGAGCAGCACGCAGGACTTTCCTCCGCGCCGTAGCTGTGCGTACGTCATTTCCCGTGCGATGTAGGTACTTCATGGGGCCGACTTTCCTGTTCAGGGCGGATTTGATCTGGCTGGTGCCGCAGCGATTCACGGTGCCCGGGAGTTTCCAATGTAGACGATTCCACCCAGCGTCGCATACTTCCACAGCGGTGGAGGTGCATTCTTTCCGGCCAGAGGTTCGGTCGATTCGCCGTGTCGCGCTCTGGTTGTGGTGGCGGGGGTGTTGCCTGGGAATCTCAGTCGGTGGCTTCCGTTTCGCCCAGTAGTTCCTGCAGTTCCAGCCAGCGGTTTTCCGCGGCGCCGAGTTCCTCGGTGGTGGCCGTGACTTCCTGGTGTAAACGCAGGGCTTTCTCGGGGTCGGTTGTTTCCATCAGCAGCTGGTTGGCTTCCCGCTTTTGTTCATCCAGCCTCGCGATTTTGCGTTCCAGATTACTCAGCTCTTTCCGCATTTTGCGGTGATCGCGAACCGCCGAGCGTCGATCAGTCTGGGGTTTGTGCTTGGCGCGTTGAGTATTCGTGGAGGCGGATTTGTGTGCGCGCTCACCCTCTTCAATTTCCTTGTTGATCGAATACAAGTAGGCGTCGTAGTCGCCGAGGTAATTGCGTGCCTTGCCGTCACGGACCTCGATCACGGAGGTGGCCACGCGTTGCATGAAATAGCGATCGTGGGCAGTGAAGATGACCGTTCCCTGGTAATCCAGTAGCGCATCTGCCAGGGCTTCTGTTGTTTCCACATCGAGGTGGTTGCCAGGTTCGTCAAGTACCAGGATGTTGTGTGTTCCCAGTAACAATCCGCCAAGACAGAGACGCGCCCGTTCGCCTCC
This sequence comes from Planctomycetaceae bacterium, assembly GCA_002724245.1. Classification (GTDB taxonomy): domain Bacteria; phylum Planctomycetota; class Planctomycetia; order Pirellulales; family Pirellulaceae; genus UBA9264. The sequence goes on along the minus strand of PBOG01000196.1, from coordinate 5,589 downwards.
GGAGAGGACGGAGATTTTCTTTTTGACGTGTGCATCGCGAAACAGCAGCGCACCGGCGAGTGACAAAATCTGTTGATCGGTGGTTCCGGCCATTGCCTGGTATTCGAGATAGTCGAGTACGCGCTGGTGTTCAGGCAGGCTGGTGTAGACGTGTTGCGCATACGTTCCAATGTCACAGTGATGACCCCAGCGAACCTCCCCTTGCAGGGGAGCAAGTGAATCGACAAGGGTTCGCAAAAGCGTTGTTTTGCCCTGCCCGTTGTCACCCACAATGGCGGTTCGCGATCCGTGTTCGATTTCGAGATCAATGCCACTTGCCACGCGCAGCGGATCACCCTCGTCGGAGATGTAGCCGATTTCGAGATTGGTGCAGCGTACCGCGGGACCTTGCCGGCGGCGGACGACGGGAGCCCGGATGTGCGCCGTCGGCTCATCTGCCGTAATGTCGGAGGTCTCCAGGCGATCCAGTTGTTTTTGTTTTGATCGTGCTTGGCTAGCAGTGTTCGCACCTGCGCGGTTCTTGTCGATGAATCGCTGTAACTGGCGTTGTTTACTGACGATGGTTGCATTGACGCGAATGTCGTGCTCGCGACGTTCTTTCTGGTATTCCAGAAACGCGTCGATCTTGCCAGGGTACATGGTCAATTTGCCACGTGACAGATCCAGCGTATGCGTGCAAGTAGCACCAAGAAAGGCGCGGTCGTGGGATACGATCAAACATGCCTGGCGAAAACTTCGCAGGAAATGTTCCAACAGCAGCTGGGTACGTAGATCCAGAAAGTTGGTCGGCTCGTCAAGCAGGAGCAAGTTGGGTTCGTGCAAGAGCAGGGCGGCCAATTTAACACGAGTTTGCCAACCTCCGGAGAGCTCTGAGACCGGTCCGGACAAGTAGTCACCTTTCAATTCGAATTGGCCGGCGACCTGGCCACACTTCCAGTCAGGTTGCTGACTGTCACGCATCAAGTATTCGAGCGCAGATTCTCCTGCTTGAAACGGATCGTGTTGGCGCAGGTAGCCGATCTGTAAATCCGGATGTCTGGTGACCTGGCCGGATTCAATTTCCTCTTCGTCCAACAGAATACGCAAGAGCGTTGATTTGCCTGTGCCATTACGACCGACGAAGCCGATTTTGACATTGTCCGTTAATGTGACCTCGGCACCATCTAGCAGAATCTGGTCGCCGTAGCTTTTGTGGACATCGGTGATTTGAATCAAAACAGCCATCGTCGCATCACTTCAGGGAAAAGCAGAAAACGGGATCCTAAGAGGGGCACGCATTTTGGTAAAGGTGGTACAGGGGGCTGTGTCGCGATTCGACGATCAGGAGTGGGGGGGGGAACGGTCTGGAGGAGGCCGCATTCAGGGTACTGGGAAGGCACGCCGCAGGTTCCGGATCTGCTCGTGGTACCGCGCGCAGGATGTTAAACTAGCAAGCTCAAGTCTATCACCTGGCGGAGGGTTCGATGTGCCACCGTATTCCCGTTCGGTTGGCCTGCGTTTTCGGCCCTTTCGCTTATTGTTGGTTGGCAGCAGGCTCTGGGGGAGCAAGATGATTCGTCTATTGGGTCTTGTGAGTTTACTCTGGTGCGCCGGCTACGGTGCTGGAATCGCTGCAGAGAAGACAGCCCCGAGTATGCAGCACCAGGTACTGTTTCGTGCTGGGGAAGGGGATTACGGGGGCTATCGTATTCCGTCTCTGCTGGTCACGAACACCCCCCAGACCGTGCTGGTGTTTGCCGAAGCACGAGAGGCCCTCGACGGTTTTGGAGTTCCGTTTCCCGACAGAGCGGTGACGGAAATTGTCATGCGACGCAGCGTGGATGGAGGGCATACGTGGTCCGAACGCCAGGTGGTCGTTAAATCGGAGAACGTGACCACCGGCAACCCGTGCGCTGTGCTGGACCGCCAGACAGGGACGATATTCCTGTTGTTTTGCCGTGGTGTCGCCCCCGCCAAAGCGGGTGAGACCAACAAGACGGCACACTTCATCAAGAGTACGGATGACGGCCTGACGTGGTCTGTGCCGGTAGACATTACCAGTGTCGCAAAAGGAAAGGACTGGAAACACATTTTTACCGGCCCCGGGCATGGTATCCAGTTGCGCAGCGGTCGGCTCCTGGTGCCATGTGTTGGACAGTACGGAGTCCAGTTCAGTTACATGCTCTACAGTGACGATCACGGTAAATCATGGCGGCGCAGTGCGGCGCTAACCGGTGAGAAAACGTTAGATCCAGGTGTTACCTGGCTGAAGCTAGGCAAGAAGCCACTGCGTTATTCGCCGGGGAATGTCAGCGACGAATGCGATGTGATTGAGCTGGCGGATGGCAGGGTGTATTTCAACGCGCGAAGTCGCCTCGAGGTTGGCTATCGCGCCTTTGCGTATAGTCGTGATGGTGGCTTGCACTGGTCGAAAGTGAAGTTCCACCTCCAGCTACCCGGATCGGTCGTGGACGGTGGGCTGGCACGGCTGCCGCGCGAGAATGTGCTGCTGATGTCCCGTCCGACCTACCAGTTCAAGAATGGAATGACTTACGGCGGTATCTGGTCACACCGTAGAAATCTCACCATTAGTGTCAGTTTTGATGAAGGCCAGACGTGGCCGGTATCTAGGCTGATACATAAAGGGCCATCCGCTTATAGCGACCTGGCCGTCTTGCCCGACGGCCAGGTGCTGTGTTTCTATGAAGCCGGCGAGGAGTTTCGTTATGAATCGATGCGTTTAGCTCGATTTAATCTCGCCTGGATTCAAGAACGGCCTCTGTCGTCGGCCGACACCCCGTCGACAAAGGATTTGAAGTAAGCGGCGAGCACGCAGCGTCAGACTATTTGATGATTTCACATTCTGGTAAAGCTTGCTGCAGTGCGACCACGCCGGCATCAGTGACCTGAGTGCCGTTCAGCCAGAGTCTGGTTAATTTGGCCAATCCCATCAGGTGCCCGATCCCTGCGTCGGTGATGGTCGAGCGCTCACCGCCGAGATAGAGCTCACGCAGGTTTGTCAGGTCTTTGAGATGCACCAGGCCGGCGTCAGTGATCTGTTGTCGTACAAGGTGAAGGGACTGCAGAACGGGAACGTCTTTCAGATGTACCAGCCCTGCATCAGTAATCTGGTCAGGTAATTGGAGTTGGCGGAGATGTTTGAGTCCTGCCAGGTGACGTAGGCCCGCATTACTGATTCGCCAACCGTACAGGGAAAGCATTTCCGGTGATCGAATCGCTGCCAAATAGTGCTTGAGTCCGAGGTCGGTTTGGATTGCCTCAGGAATTTCCAGTCGTTCCAGGTCCAGGCCGCTGAGTTGTTCCAGGCCCGCGTCGGAAATTCGCCACTGCCGTAAATCCAGGGAAGTCGGCGTTTTTACGGCAGCCAGGTAATAGCCTAGTCCTCGATCTGTCTGCGCCGCCGCAGGAATCTGTAGTTGATCGAGTTGCATGTCGCTCAGGCTTGCCAGGCCAACACTGCTGACAGGTGTACCGACAAGGTAAAGTGCACGCAGGTCAGGTACCGCTTTGAGGTAGGCAAGTCCTGCGTCTGTAATACCGGTTTCCGTAAGGCTGAGCTCCTGCAGGTGCGGGAAATGTTCGAGGTGGGCGAGGTCCGCGTCACCGACCGCTGTCCGCGAGAGATTGAGAATGGTTACGTGATTTTGTTGATTCTGTACGACGCGTGCCCCCAGCTCTTCGAAGCGCGCTACAGGGCCACTGCAGCCTGAGGCACACAGGAGTAACCACCCTGTCAGCAGGCGCTTCATGGCGCATTCCTTGGCGGGGGTGGTTTTCCCGGAGGTGGCGGATGGAGGGAAGGGGGGCAGGCGGGGCATTCGTCCGTCCGGCAGTTTGGTCGTTCTCGCCGCATGCGCCAAGGCCAGCGTTCGCGGGTGTGCTGTCGGGTGCCGGTGTTTCCAATACATGTTGCGACAAGGGGACTGGTTCAGTCACGTAGTGGCTGGGCCCGCGATCATCGGAGAGGGCTGTCGCTATCCGGGTGGCCTGCGCGTGGACGGGTGACCCCGCCACGCCCGCGGCTGTAGAATCAGCAGGCAGATGTTCGGGCAGTGGCTGCCCTGTACCGGCACGGGCGAACAGAAAAGGTGATTCATGGGATGTGTTTGCGGTCACAACTGGTTGAAGTCCGTTGCCTGGGCGCTCCTGGTAGTGTCTGTGCACGGTTGCTGGCTTCTGCTGGCGGCGGCAGAACCACCACGAGGTGGTCGTCCACGTATGTCACCCCTTGCGGAAAAGGTTCCGCTGGGCAGCCGCTATCCCTGTCTCACCCGAGGTGGTGATGGGCGAACCTACCTGTGCTGGCTGGAGCCAGGTCCGGGCCAGATGACGCGGTTGCGTTTTTCGGTTTATCGCGATGGCCAGTTTGCGACACCACGCACGATCGCTGCGGGCACCGACTGGTTTGTGAATTGGGCAGATGTCCCTTCTATTGCCGCGCTTCCGGACGGAACTCTGGCCGCCCATTGGCTGGCGCGCAATGGCACACAGCCTTATGCCTATGGAGTTCGTGTTTCTTGTTCAACGGATGGTGGACAGAGTTGGACAGCCCCCTTCTGGTTGCACGATGACCGGAGCGCCTGTGAGCACGGGTTTGTCTCGATGTTGCCTCAACCGGGTGGCCAATTCCTGGCTATCTGGTTGGATGGTCGAGCGATGGAAAGCACGGGTGATACACAATTGTGGAGTCGCCGTTTTGATGCCCGCGGCCAGCTGGGTAAGGAAGTGCTTATCGACAAACGCGTCTGTAGCTGTTGTCCTACTTCGATGGCGTCCGTTGACAATGGTGTACTGGCCGTCTATCGCGACCGCAGCGCCGAGGAGATCAGGGACATCTCCTATGTCCAAGGGGATGGGGTTCGCTGGACACGTTCTCGCCCTTGTCATGTCGACGGTTGGGAAATTCCGGGGTGACCGGTGAATGGCCCGTCTATCGCGGGTCATGCGAGGCAGTTTGCCGTCGCCTGGTTTACGCATCCGGAATCGCGCGCTCCAGCAGTCCAGTTAGCACTCTCCAGGGAAGGGAGTACGCGGTTCAATGAGCCGATTGCCATCGATGTGGAGCGACCCGTCGGCCGCCCGGCCGTCGCCGTGCTGAAGGATGGTTCCACATTTGTGTGCTGGTTGCGCCATGGGGAGGCAGACGCGCAGTTGCGCGCGGCGCGAGTGATGCCAGATGGCCGGATAGTGGCACAGTGGGCCATTGCTCAAGTTGCCCCGGGACGTGCCAGTGGATTTCCTCGAGCGGTCGCCGACGGCAGCGGCGTCATCGTCTCTTGGACCAGTGGACGTGCGCGACAATTACGCGTCCGCGCGGTCCGCATAGCATTCGGGAACTGACGCCCGTGACTGCTATAGGGTTCGTCGCGCGGGTCTGCAGTTTCAGGGCTTGCTCCGTTGCAGCGTGATGACTCCGCGTTCCCACGCCATTCAAGCCATGAAATTCCCGGTCCTGAGTTTTACCAGTTTTGCTTTGCGCGGGAGGCAACTTCACGGCGGGGGGCAACTTCACGGCGGGGGGCAACTTCACGGCGGGGGGCAACAGGGTACAATCGATGCGCAGACAGGCTCTTGATTGATCCCACGCTT
>PBOG01000195.1 GCA_002724245.1 Planctomycetaceae bacterium | reverse complement strand
TCCCGCCACAACGACCAACTCCTTTCGAGCGGTTTTTTTTCCGCGAACCGAATGGCTATATCTTTGAAATTGTCGCCGCGGGACACGCATCGGAAAGTGGTACCTCCTAACGCGTCCCTGCCGCGCAACCAGGTAAACCAAATGCGTTGATGGTGGCCTAGGCTGCCTTCTTTTTTCCGCTGTTGACCAGGTAGATCCCCAGCGCAACACAGACCGCTGAAACAAGCAGCCAGGCCGACAACCGGTCGGACCGCAACAGGCTCGCCAACATGACACCGAATAACGGTGTTGTAAAACTGAATACGGCCAACTGGGATGCAGAGTGTTTGCGCAATAAACTCGCATGCATGGCAAAACAAAAACCTGCTACCACGACTCCCTGATACAACAATCCCCAAATCGCTACGGACGTCAGATCAGCCAATCGAAACGACTCCCCAAGCACTCCGTACCCCAAGAACAAGCCAACCCCCAGCAAGTCTTGCCAGAAGATGAGTTTTCCGGTTTCCATCTTCTGCAACGCGTGTTTGGTGTACGTAATCCGGATCGCCAGCAATACGGCACTGAGAATTAACACCAGATCACCGGCCAGCGACGGCGCATCAACAGATGCCACGCCGGCGCCCGCAACCTGATCGACGGTGAGAATCAAGCCAACCCCTGCGCCCGCCACAATTAACCCCGTCAATTTACGCACCGTCAACCGATCGCTGCGGGTGACAAAATGCTCAAACGCCACCACCCAAAACACGAACGTGTTGATCAACATTGCGCCGTGCGAGGAGTTGGAGAGCTGGACACCGATGTTGAAACTGGAAATCTGCAAAAACAGGATGATGGCTAATCCAAACGCCCAGCTCAGCTGCTTGCGACTCAGACCTAAACCAGTTCGCTCCCACCGGCACCAGACAAGCATGAACCCAGTGGCAATCACAAACCGCAATCCCGCCATGGTCACAGGAGGGATGACATCGGAGGCGAAGCGAATCGCAACGGGAGTGCCCCCCCACAGTGCGGCAGTAAGCAATACAAGCGAAGCCGAAGTCGCATCAATCGGCGCCGCAGCAGTCTGAGGGGTAGGGGAACGAGTCATGCCGCCACATCGTACGCAGCCACTGGCCCAGCGACAATGCGGTCACACGGACGTTCTCGTCCGAGCTGCGCAGTGACAGCGTATTCTCACCGGAAGAAGGGCACCGCCGGGACAGATCGGCTCCACTGGAGGACACATGGAACGGCACATTGACGTCTGGTAAACTAGCGGCTTGTGCCCAGGCTGTAGTTGCAGTGTTGTCCTAAATACTTGCTGAATCAGGAGTTCGCCAACGTGCCAAGGATTTGGGCAGGGTTAGTGATGGCGGCGTGGGGCGCCGCGATGCTGGCGGGAAAGCCATCCGCCGATGCCACCGACGCAATCTCCCCCAGCGCAGACCAGCCCCCCGAACCCGTCGGGGACCTGTTTGACGAACGGCCGCTCCCCCTCATCTCGCGCCAACCACGGTCCGAGCGCGACACCGATGTCGTACACGCCACAGCGCTCCTGGCGCACGCGCGGATGCTCATGCAGCGGGGCGAATTGGGAAATGCCTTGCGCCGCTACCAGCGTGCCTGGCGGTACCATCCCACCGCCGTACCGATTATGGAACGCATCGTTCCCCTGGCATTCCAAACCAGCGTCAACCGCCAGGCAGAAGGCTATCGCTACGCCGTGATCGCCGCCGAACAAGGCCTGTCCGATCCTCAATTGCTGACCCAACTGGCAGTCCATCTGACACGAAACAATCAACCACGGCGTGCACTTCAGCTGTACGAGCGACTAACAAAAATCCAGGGCACGAAATCTCCCAGTCTGAGGTGGGTGGTGCAACATGTTGAAATGGGCCGGCTTTGCTTGATCTTGAAGCAACCGGACCGGTCCATTGAATACTTCGATTTGGTTCGCAAGGCGATCAAGAAACCCATGGAGTATTCGATTTCCTCGCGCCAGTTGAAAAGGCTCCTGGGAACCAAAAACGCGACCTGTCTGCTGCTGGCCAACGGTTATTTGCAAAGTGGACAATTCGATGCGGCGCTCGAGATGTTCGCGAAGGCAGATGAAGGACAACCCAATCCCGCTCTGTTGGCGTTTCGTCGGGCACGTGTCGAAGCGGTGCGCAAGAACATTCCAGAGGCGCTGGCACAACTCCAGCAGTATCTGGAGAGTGGCCAAACAGACGCCGGCACCAGCCCCTACGAGCTACTGCGACGTCTGCTGCTGGTGCAGACAGGTGACAAGCAGCAAGCACTCGCCAGGCTGGAGGCACAACTCGCCGAACTTTACAAAACCCAAACTGACAACCGGCCTCTGAGCATCTATCTGGCAGAATCCTGGCGTTCCCAGGGACGCCTGCCCGAAGCGGAAACCCTGTTTCAAAAACTGCGCGAACAAAAGCCTGCCGTCAATCTGAACCGCGGATTGGTGCGTATTTATCTACAGCAAGATGCGATCGGATCTCTCTATCGCATCCTGACCGAAACCGTCGCGCAGGATCCGCAACTGGAATCACTCAACGCGCAGCTGATGCAAATGGTTAAGCAGGACGAGGGACAGGTGCTCGATCGTCTCCTGGCGTATGCGCAGGACAACGCGCCTGAGGATGTGAAAATCGCCACGCGGGCCGCGTATGTGATGGCCATCTTGACGGCCATTGCCCAGCGTTTCGAGGAGGCTGACAAGTGGTTCGAGACCACTCGCCGCCTGGCCCCTGTGGCCAATGTCCAACGCTGCAGTAATTGGGGGCGACGGATGTATCAGGCAAAGCGTTTTCCACAGGCCGCCGAGGCATTCCGCGCGGCCCTGCAAGCACAAACGAACCAGGATAAGCAACCGCTATTGTATCTTCTGCTGGCCGATGCGCTGGTCGCCGACCAGCAAGTCGAACCAGCCCTCCAGGCAGTTCGCAAATCTATCGATATCAAACCTGACCAGTTCGTCGCACAAAGCCAGATCCCCTGGGTTTTGTACAGGGGAAAACGATATGACGACGCGAAACGGCAGTACCTGGCCTTCCTCGACAAATTTGATTCCCGCTTCGACAACGACCAGATCCGTCGCATCTGTCGACAAGCGCGTTTCATCCTCTCTACCCTCGCGCTGCGCGAGGGTGATTTTCCCTCCGCGGAACGCTGGCTGGAAGAAATTCTCGATGAATTTCCCGAGGACATCGGTGCGTTCAATGACCTGGGCTACCTGTGGGCGGATCAAAACAAACATCTGGCCAGGTCTCTGCTGATGGTCAAACGGGCGGTAGCAGCCGAACCCAACAATGCAGCCTATCGCGATAGCCTGGGATGGGTCTATTACCGTCTGGGACAATTCCAGCAGGCGGCAGTCGAACTGGAAAAAGCGGTGGCACAAACCGCCGACGGGGTCATCCTGGACCACCTGGGAGACGCCTATCTGAAACTAGAACACCTAGAAAAAGCTCAGGCCACCTGGGAGCGCGCCTTAGCCGTTTTCAAAGCAGAAAACAATCTTCAACAAATCGAGTCTGTGCAGACAAAGCTCCGTCAATTCCGTACTACTGATACCTAGTCTGAGGTGTAATTCATGGCAGGCCATTCCCATTGGGCAGGCATCAAACACAAAAAAGCGCTGATCGACAACAAGCGTGGCAAAGTCTGGAGCAAACTCTCCAAGGCGATCATCGTCGCGGCCCAGATGGGAGGAGGCGATGTGGAAACCAACATTCGCCTGCGCACCGCGATTGCCGATGCCCGCGCGGTCAGTATGCCTAAAGAGAATATCGCCCGCGCGGTCAAGAAAGGGACCGGAGAGTTGGCCGGGGCACGGGTCGAAGAAGTCATCTACGAGGGTTATGGACCGGGCGGCGTCGCCGTCATGTGTGACATTCTCACCGACAATCGCAACCGGACCGCACCAGAACTCCGCAAAGTGTTTGAAGTCCATGGTGGCAAGTTGGGCAGTAGTAATTGTGTGGCCTACCTGTTCGAACGCAAAGGCCTGTTTGTCATCGATGCGGAGGCAACCGACGAAGAACTGTTGATGGAAACCGTCCTGGAATCCGGCGGCGACGATGTCCGCACCGAAGAGGGCAAGTTCCACGTCACCTGTGAGCCGGAGACGTTTTCCGACGTCTCGGCTGCGTTGGCCGCGGCAGAAGTGGCGGTCGAAGCTAAGCAGATCACCCGCATTCCGAACAATACGGTGGATTTAGACGTCGAGACCTCGCGTAAAGTGCTCAAATTGATGGAAGAGCTCGACGACCATGACGATGTCCAGAATGTTTCCGCGAACTTCAATATTCCCGATGAAGCGATGGCGGAAATCGGAGAGTAGCCTCCTGCTCGCTCCACTCCCAGTCACCTGTTGAGGAACCCAAGGAGCCTTCTGTGAATTCGGCGCTCAACCAACTATCCCAACCACCGGCCACTGTCGATGTCGAACAAGCAGTTGCCGATCGCTATTCGGCCGCTTCGGCGCAACCTGAAGCAGCACTCTGCTGTCCAGTCGAGTACGACACCCGCTGGTTGGAAGTACTGCCTCAAGAGCTGATCGAGAAAGACTACGGCTGTGGGGACCCCTCGCGTTACGTACGCCCTGGTGAAACCGTGCTCGACCTGGGCAGCGGTGGCGGCAAAGTCTGCTATATCGCCTCACAAATCGTGGGCCAACAAGGTCGGGTCATCGGCGTCGACATCAACCAGGACATGCTTCAACTGGCACGTCGCTTCCAGCCGCAAATCAGTACGGCGATCGGCTGGGACAATGTCCACTTTCATCGCGGACGGATTCAGGATCTGGCACTCGATCTCGATCGCTGGGAGAGCTACCTCCAACAGCATCCCATCGGCTCCACGGATGACTGGCTGGCGGCGCAACAACAGGCCGACCGCTGCCGGGCAGAATCCCCGATGGTGGCCAGCGACTCGGTCGATGTCGTCGTCTCCAACTGCGTGCTGAACCTCGTTGCCCCAGCGGCTCGCCAGCAGTTGTTCAGCGAAGTGTTTCGTGTCTTGCGCAGTGGTGGCCGTGCCGTCATCAGTGACATTGTCAGCGACGAACCCGTTCCCATGCATTTACAGAACGATCCGCAGTTGTGGAGCGGGTGTATCAGCGGTGCGTTCCAGCAAGCAGCTTTCCTGGACGCGTTTGCCGCTGCCGGCTTTCACGGCATGGAGATTCTCTCACGCCAAAGCGAAGCCTGGGCAACCGTCGAGGGAATCGAATTTCGCAGCCTGACGGTGCAGGCCTTCAAGCACCCACCACAATCCGAACAGGACCTCGGTCAGGCGGTCGTCTACCGGGGTCCCTTTGCCGCTGTCACCGACGACCAGGGCAACACCCTGACGCGCGGTGTACCGCAGGCGGTCGGCGACCAGACGTTTACCCTGTATGAACAAGTCCCCTACCGCGACCAGGTGATCCGGATCGCTCCCCAGCAAGCTGTCGATCCGCAGACCGCGGCCCCTTTCGACGGACGCCGCAACACAGTCCGCGCTGCAGGTGAGACCAAGGCGGGGCGTGACACTCTCACCCAGCTGCCCGTCAGCGACTGCTGCGGTCCCGGTGAATGCTGCTGAGGATGTTCAATTAACCTGGCAATCTTTTTCCTGGACACCGTCCGCGAGACGCACTATGGCTGCTCCTCTCCACGACGCGTCGACAGCACCCAGTGAAATCCGGGTGCCGCCACCATCACGGCCGACCAATGTCCGCTGGGTGATTTTTAGCCTGGCAGCACTGGCCAGCTACATCAACTACGTCCATCGCTATTCCTGGGGAGTGATCAAACCGTACCTGCTAGAAGACGGCGTCGTGACCGAACAGCAGGTCGGCTGGTTGGATGGGCTGATCGGCATCACCTATGGACTGGGGCAATTCCCGGGTGGACTGGCAGGCGACCTGCTGGGGCCCCACCTGGTGATTCCCTGCAGCGCAATCCTCTGGTCGATCGTCGCCGCAGCGCCCGCCGTGGTCACCGCCTACTACGGACTGGCCACCATTCGCCTGGCCATGGGACTGGTCCAGGCTCCCTGCTACCCCTGCCTGGGCAAGATTACCCAAAGCTGGATCCCCCGGGCCACACGAACCTCGCAACAGGGTTTCATTTCGTCGTTCGCCGGCCGCGCCGGTGGCGCCTGTTCTTCCTTGATCATTGCAACACTACTGATGGAATGGCTGGGTATAACCTGGCAAACAGCCCTGGTCACCACTGCCATCAGCGGCGTGATCTTTGCCGTGGCGTTTATCTTTCTCTTTCGCAACACACCACGCCAACACCCTAAAGTGAACGAGGCCGAAGTGGCATTCATCGAACAGGGTGAACCCGTGGTAACCGCCGACCGACCGCTTCGCTGGAACTGGTCGGTCTCTAACATCCTGAACCTGTTTGCGTTTTTCGGCGCCTCATTCGCCAGCACCTTCGCCGACAATCTGTTCGTCTTCTGGATGCCCACTTTCCTGGTTCAAGAAAAGAACTTTAGCGCAGGTGAAATGGGCCTGTTTGCCAGTTTACCCCTGTTCGGGGGTGCCCTCGGAGGACTCTGTGGCGGGATGCTCAACGACTGGCTGATTAAAGTGATTGGCAACCGGCGTTGGGCTCGCCGACTGATCGCCGGAGGGTGCAAGATAATCGCGGCAGGATTAATCTGCAGCAGCCTGCTGTTCGAAGACGGCAAGACCATCATGGGAATCCTGTTCCTGTGTAAATTCTTCAGCGATATGAGCCAACCGACCTGGTGGGGTACGGTCACCGACATCGGCGGCCCCGCCGCAGGTCGCGTCTTCGGCATGGTCAACACGGTCGGTGCTGCCGGCTTGTTTGCCGCGGGACCGATCATGGCCTGGATCAAGAACGAGTACGACTTCCGTGGATTATTTTTCTTTGTCGCCGGAGTCTATCTGATCACGACCGCCTGCTGGCTGATGGTAAACTGCGAAAAACGCCTGGTCACCTAAGTCTGGATCGCCGTAGAATTCTGGTAATCGCGATACCGATTCGCCAACTTACTGAACGTCCCGCGGTACGTTGACAAACCGCTTTGAGACCGTATGTTGCGCAGGTCTCTGAAACTGCTCCCGCACACCGGAAACGACCCATGCTGATCGGATACGTAAGCGACGAACGTTATGTGGCTCTGCCGGACACCCAGGTGGAACTGGAGAACGACCAGATCAGCCTGGAAGTACGGTCCCGCGCCTCGGGTGCCGTCCATGCTGACATTCCTGCCGGGACCTACCGCGTTACCCTGGCCCGCCAGGGGTACGGCTCCAAACGGGGCGAACTGACGGTCCCCACAGAACACCCGCATCACTTCCGGCTGCTCAAAGATGATCTACTCGGCTACGCCTGGCCGAAGTGGGTCCGCGGGGGCGAACGGGCCGAATTTCGCGTCCACTCCGATGAAGCCTACCACTTGTCACTCTGGCGATACGGCTGGGAAAAAGAGCTGGTACGCCCGATTGGTTGGTTTGATGAACACGGGCCACGCGCGACCGTCCAATTAAGCCCCGACGGCGATTACACGCAAACGGGTATCCAGTGGAACAAGTTCGGCTACACCAGCCCGGCCCACAAACAATTTGCCACCGCACCGGAACGTTCGGGGCTCTATTACTTCCATGCCCGCACAGAGTCCGGGAGATTTTTTTCCTTCCCCTGGATTGTGGCCCCCGTCCAGCCCACGGCGCCGATTGCGGTACTGGCATCGAACATTACCTGGAATGCCTACAACAACTTCGGTGGGCGCAGCAATTACATCCATCCCGACAGCCTACCCGAGACGCCGACGGTCAACGCCCGGCTGGAATTGCGTCGCTACACCGATCCCAGCCACATCAACTACGATAAGCACGACTACGATCCCCTCTCCTTTGACCGGCCCGAGCCGATCAGCCACATCCCGGAGGGCGCCTGCATCACCGATCCCATCGTCGGGCGCGCTGGCTGTCATCTGGCGGCCGCCGAATGGCGTTTGTTCGGCTGGCTGGAACGCCAGGGATTTGACTACGACCTGTACGCGGAAACCCAGTTCCATTTTGACACGCTCGACCTCGATCAGTACCGCCTGCTGATTATCAGCACCCATCCCGAATACTGGTCACAGCAGATGTACGACAAGTTGAAGGCCTGGGTCTTTGAACGTGGTGGGCGGTTGATGTACCTAGGGGGAAACGGCCTCAATGGCGACGTTGAATTCCTGGACCAGCAGACATGCATCTACCGCAACGACGACATGCGCAAGCTGCGGGTACCGGGCACGTCGTACGAAAGCCGCTTTCATCTGCGCCACGAATCAGAAGCCAACCTGCTGGGTGTCGTCTATGACGAGCGCGGGATTATGACCGCTGCCCCCTACCGCGTGATCGATGCCGACCATTGGGTGTTCGCAGGCACCGGGCTGAAGGCCGAGCAGACATTTGGCGAACGCAGTCTGCACGAACGGATCCCCGGCGGTGCCTGCGGCCACGAAACCGACAAAGTCTCCGCCAGTTCGCCCGCCAACACGAAGGTACTCGCGAAAGGCCTCAATCCAGACGGCGGCGGAGCCGACATGGTGATCCACGAGCCGGCGGGTGGAGGCGCGGTCTTTTCCGTCGGCTCGATCTGCTGGCCTTCTTCCCTGCCGGTCGATCCGGCCGTCGCGCAAATTACCGCCAACGTCATCCGCCGTTTTCAGACTTGAACCAGAGGCTACGGTTGAACCGGTGTGACCGGGCGCCGAGGAGGTGCTACCTCCCGGACCACAGCGCCCTGCTCGGGGCTCAACAGCAGGACCGAGAACTTCTCTACCTGCTCCAGGTCGTTCGTATTCAGTGACACGTAATCAAACCGTCCACGGAGATCGGTATACCCGTCCTTGTAGAACCGCACCTGGCCGTTTTTGAGACGGGCATACACTTTGACATAGACGGTGGAAAGCGGCCGCTTTTCCCGCTGTTGCAACACCTGCAGCTGTCCGTAATTCTCGAACAACCGGACGTCCAGACTGTGGGCAAAATAAGTTTGCGTCTGGCGCTGTCCATCCCCTTCAATCTCGATCAACAGGTTGCGATTGTGTAATTCGGGTGGCAATTCCATTTCCCACGTAGACCGGTCGCGCGGCAACTCCACGGATTGTGTGTGATTCGGTCGAATGTAGCTCAAGCTTTCATCATAAGTGCGGACAAAAGGCGTGGTGCTGAACATCAGTTCAATGTCCATTTCGTAGTAGTTCACGCGTACCTCCGCCAGATTGCGATAATTCAAGCGAATCTGGCGTGCTTCCACGGTAAAGTCGAGTACCGGCTGACGGGCTGCCCGTTCGGTTTGCCGCTGACCACGGTCCTCTCCATCGACCAGCTGCACCCGGCCACTCTCGAACTCCTCTAACTGGCTGCGGATCGCCGCAAAGGCGTTACGCCAACTGGCAACGGGAAAATCAACGTACCGGTCCGCTACCTCGCGCGCCGTCTGCGGGTCTGCAGAGAAAAAAGCCAGGTAAGAAGTAAAGTAATCGTACTGGACCTGAGTCTGCAGATTCTCGGGATCCACCGCTGCAAACAAGTCGAGCGCCTCGGCAATCCGATCTTGTAATAACAGGTAGTAAACCACCGCCATTCGGTCATCGTCGTTCAACGTTTTGCGATAACTGAGCACCTTGAGTAAACGATGATACTGGGCGTGCAGTTGCTGATTCTGAATCTGGCGACGGCCTCCCAACACATGCCGGCGGGCATTCACCAAGGGGCGATAGTCACGCTGCTCATAGGTTTTGCGTACCACCGGATTTACCTCGATCAAGGGACTTTCCAGCGCAGCGCCACAGACTTTGATGAAGTCCTCTTGATGCGCCAAGAACGACCTGATCGCAGACGGCACGTTATGCAGCAGTGCGTACGACCAGAGCGTCGAATCGTAGACGTGACGCGCCGAAAGCAGCTCAATAACCTGCAGGAAGAAGTCCCGGTCACGCATTCTCCAGGCCATCTGCTCCAGTGGAATCCGGTGCAAATTAGTTTGACTGAGATAGGCCAAAAGCTGCGCCGGTTCTGCTTCTTGAGAGAGATAGGCCCAGGATTCGGTATCCTGTCTGGTAAGACTGGGAACCACGTGAAACTGGAATGGCGCGGCCGTCGCCAGCAACTGCCCATCACGCGAAACATGCACCGGAAAATGCGCGAACTTGCCGGCCTCCGGGAAATAGAATGCATACTCCACGGTCTCGGTATGAAACGGCCCCAGGGCCATCGACGCGGTACGCGTATAATCGCCCCGCAAAACAGGGATCGCCCCTGCAGGAATCTGCAGTAGCAGATTCAGTTTCTGGGGTGCGGACGTCGGGTTGGTAACCACGACCTGGCAACCATACGGCACACCAACCAGAAACTCCTCGGTAACAAACTTGTCGAGGCGTTGCTGCTGGACGTCGTCTTCGTAGCGATAGCGGTCACCCTGACGGTAAAAGTTCTGACTGACCAGTAGACGCGTCACCTTGTCCGGTACTGCAGCAGGTTGAATCTCTTTGTGAAACACGACTGCAGGCGAATTTGCAGTGAGTGTCATTTTTCCGTCAGCCAACACCACTTCCTGCTCCGCCGAGACAAAAGGCAGGTCGAGTACTGCCAAAGCAAACAGACGTTCGGAAAGACTCTCGCCAACTTCCGCAAGATGGGTGGAAACGAAGGGCTGCTGCGGATCATGTTCCGCATAATCCACCCAAAAGCGGTTGATCTCGATCCGGTCCGCCGCCTGTTTTGATACGGGAAGTTTGTAGTAGTGGTTCTCAACCCACTCCTGGGTTTTGTCCATCGATTCAAACAACTGCCGGACCTGACGGCCGCGGCGATCCTCCTGGAAAAAACGTCCCGCAGCACGCGCCCCGTTCGCGACTTCACCGGCCTTACCCCCCGCCATTTTGTCTGCGGCGCGCGACTGGGGTGGCGCGGCTGCAGCGCCGGGCGTTGCTTTGCGGCGCGATCGGTTACTGGCACGTTTCTCCTTTGCCCGCGGCTCAGGTTTTCCGTTTGCGTTACCCGGCTTGGGAGCAGTCGGCGGGCCGCCGAAAAAGCCCCCGCCACCCCCACCCGGTGCGCCACCCCCCATCCCGCCACCAAAGCCTCCAGCACCACCCATGCCGCCCAGGCCTAAGGCCAGGCCTTGCGTATTCAAATCGTCACTCTTGATTGCCTCGTCAAACAGGTAATCAAGATGGTCCGGATCCGTCACAACCAAAGCCTGACGCTGCCTGAGATCCAGCGTCAGGCTGGCACGTTGTTCCGGGAGTGCACGGCCCAGCAAAACGCGTTCCAGTACGTTAAGCTGGGAAAAATGCCAGGGTCGTAAATACCCGCCCAGATCATGGCCCAGTAACCAGCGATCGACAAACTGTTTGTCCCGTTTGTTCTCCAGAAACGGCCGAATCACGGTGTCAAAAAAGGGCCGGTCTTTGTGAAACAGAAAGAAGTTCAGTTCATGGCAAGCGTATTTGGCATAACGCGCGCGTTTTTGCTCTTTGTCCAGAGCAGGCCATTTCAGCACAAACTGCAGGTCCGCCGGTGCCGACAATTCCTCCCACAACTGAAACACTTTGGTCAGGCTGTCGTAAGATTCGAGTTTCGCCTGCGCCGAGTCGGCAATTTCCAGAGTCTCTCCAGGAGCAAGTTTCGTGACGGGCCTGGTCTGGGTGAAGTTCTGCAGTGGATCCAGACCGCGCGTCAGCCGCAAATCGGCCAACTGCGGCGCTGGCCGTGGTGGCAACGCCACTGAGCGATAGCTGGTCCCGCGCGGATCGATGGCGAGCACGTGCAACTGCTGCTTGCCTTGCAGGCGATCGCGCGCGATGGTGACCACACCCTGCTCGTTGGGAACGAGGTTCGTCAGGACAACCGTACCCTGCGAAAGAAAATCGAGATTGGAGAATTCGGCCTCGGGCCCTCCCCCCATTTTTGGCTGCGCTTCATCCTTGGCCTCGGACTCGGCTGCCGTATCACCCGCAGCTGCAAAGTCATCTCCCTGGCGGGCCCGTTGGCGGCGGGTCTTCGATTGACCGATGGGCCAAGGATTGAGCAACAAACTGGGCCGCCGCAACGTATTACCGGGAAATTTACGTGCCTGGCGTCGATCGAGGATATACCGATACTCATCACCGATCATGCGGCCCTGAACATAACGTGTTTCCAGAGAAGCCAGACGGCGCCTCAATGGCTCCGCATCGTAGACCCGCGCCAAATGGTCAAACGCCGAATACGCTGGCTGATAACGAGTCGCAAAAACGTGAACGCGGGCAAAACGCGTCACCTCACCAAGCTGAATGCGAACCTCTTGCTCCCCCACCTCTAACGCAACAATCCGCAGCGGACGTTGCCCACGCAATTCAAGGTAGCGTTGGTCTGCCAACAGATAGTCTTCGCGACGGACTCCCTCGGAAACGCGCAGCTGAATCCGCTGTCCAGTCCGTTTCAGCAGGAGGTCATAATCTCCTGCCGGTAGTCCCTCGATGCGCAGCGCGCCGGCCACTCGTTTCAAGGCTTCAAATCGGTCCGTCACGTAGGTGTCGCCACGGATTTCCAGCAAGGAATAGTCGGCCCGACGGGGTGGCTGCAGCGGAGCCCCACCAACCACCTGATCTATCAGTTCAATCGTCTCGCCAGCGGCGCCATGAATCGACTGGTGTCGGCGATCAGCAGCACCGCGCAACACCCATTGCCGTGCAGTCCCTTCCGGGCCCTCGCCCTGGATATGTTCAATCTTGTCGAGAGAACCTAGCTCGATTTGCCCCCGTGGGTCAGTCTTCAATGTCACCTTCAGTGGATCTCGAAAATCGATGTGTTTGATTTCCAGCCGGACAGGCCGCTGGCTCAAACCTTCACCATTACGCCCCCGTAATTCCATCCAATATCCTTCTGCCGCCTGCACCAGATGCAGGTCTTCGGTCTTATCTGTAGTGCTGATTCCATTGACCGTGAATAAAGTATCCACAGAGAGATCTTCTTCACGATTGCGGGAGAGATTCTTGAGCCGACAGCGCAACGTAAACTGCAGCTCGGACAGCCGCGGGGGCACGCGAAATTCATGCACGGACTCACGGTCTTCAAACAGCGCAAATGGCCTCACCGTCTGGGTTGTCGAGATGCCGTCATGGTCCTGAGATGTAATCACCAACTCAGGATCTTTCAGGATCGACAACGTGACCGGCACGCCATTGAGAAACAACCCAGGGCGGACCAGCACCTGCGCGTTCTGACCACTCACCAGCGATTCTCGGTCGACATAGATGCCAGCCCGCAACTGATACTCTTCTTGTCGGTGCTGCAACTGTGCCAACGAAGCGAGATTTCCGTGCGACAACACAATCGGAAGGCGTCCGGCACGCTGGCCATAAGGCGTAACGATGTGCCCATCTTCCCTGGGCTTGTATTCCCGACCGGCCATCCACAAACGCGCATCTTGAACCGGCTGATGGTTCTCATCGAGGACCGTAAACACATGTCCCGCCGTACTATTGCGCATCACATATCGCAGACGGCCTTTGCGAACGACAACTCGACTACTGCGTCCGTTGCCAATGAAGTCAACGACGTAAACACCTGGCTGATCGAGCTGAGGGAAATCGAAGTGGCGCACCACGCGCCGTAAAGCGGGGTCCTTGTATTCATACTGTTGCCGATGATGCGCGACCAAACCATCCAGATTGAAATCGGTGTCGACCTCTTTCCCGTGCTCTCGGTAATAACTCTGCGTGTTGACCTCATAAATCTTGACAAGTAATTTATCGACATTTTTCACATACATGTCGATTTGCACCGGTTCGGGCCCGGCAAACTGCTGCTTGTTGGTAAAAGCAAAATCGAGATCCACCCGCTGCTTGAGTTCTTCGTATTGGCCTGGTGAGAGCAGCGATACCCACTGTTCGGCATCACCCACTCCATGCACAATTTTGACTTCTGCAAATACACGCTTCAGATAGGCGTCGTCGAGGTACGCCTCGTACTCCTGATAGTCAGGTGCCTCGAGCAACAACGACTGCAAATAACTGCGCACCAGCGGCTCGTCGTTGCCAATCGGAGGCAACAAGGTTAGCGGTCGAAATTCCTGTTTCAAGTTCGCCGCGTGGCGTGCACGATTCCCTGTTTTCAGGAAGTCACGGTTAATGTAATTCACATTGCGCGGTAAACGCACGTACTGGCGAAACTGCTCCTTGTCATAAACTCCCCGCGCGCGATCAACTACCAATCGGTGATACGCGACGTGCGCCCGTAGTGAATTGTGCACGGGATCCAAGCGGGAGACGAAAGCCCACAGCCGGTCGAGGTAGGCCTCCCGCTGCACCGTGTCATGTCGCCAATCCGTGTCCGGATTCGGCCATAGCTTACGTACATATGCCTCGACAAATCCGGCCTGATTCAACAATTCGGACTTCTGTCGCAAACAGGCTTCTAACTGAGACCGCAACAGGAGTTTGTGCAATCCGAGTGAACCGAATCCCTTGCTTGTCGGATGATTCAGATCTTCGACCACCAGGTCGACCAGGCCTGGGTGGTCCGGGCGTTGCAACCTTGCCAGCAAGTGACGACGGCGGGTTGCATTCAAAGGCTCCGCGGTCAACGCACCCAGTGCTTGATCCTCAAAACCAGCGAGATTTTGATGTCGCTGTAGAGCCCGTTGCGTCCACTGCGCGCGGGTCAGCAACGCTGGGTCAAGCAACGTCGCCAGATTCGGCTCGGCTCCCACACGTTCCCGTTGGTGTGACAGATTGACTCGAAGTTGCTGACGCAGGTAACGGAGCGTTTCTTGCGGAGTTTCTGGATAAGTCAGCAGCGCTTGCCGATGCAGGATTTCCCGAATCCGGGACGAATTGCGATGACGCCTGCTCCAGTCGGCCAGTAACTGTTCCACACGACCAAACTGCTCGAGGTGCTGCAACTGCAGACAATGGTAGTAGTAGTAGTCCTCGGTCCCTGGCGTCAGTTGCCGCAAGGCCACCTGGCGATCTGGGGCCAGAGCAAACGACTCCACAAAGCCAATTTCCTGGCTCCGCAGAGGTACCGTCACATCGAGCAACAGCGCAAAGCAAAAAATTCCCACGCTCGAGCAGTGATGACGTACCATGACGGCTCCTTTGGAATACCGAGTGAGTTCGATAAAGCGAACGTATGCCTCTTGTGACCGCGACACCTGCGGTTTCAGTGCGGAGCAGACAACCGCGAGCGGACCCTGCGAGCAAGCCGCTACAGATAAACCGCGAAAACCATTGCCATCCCGATCCAGTGCAAAACCACGTGTCTCTGCGCACTGCCACACAGCACGTTGTAACCCGTTTGTCTGTAATCCGCCGGGGAAGACATCAGAAAGCGTAAAGCCCCTGGTTCCATTTTAGCTGCTGGCGACAGGACTCAAATATAAAATTGCCGCACGGCGCGAGGCGGCAACAAAAGAGCCCTGGCAGGTGGGTGAGGCGGCCCTGCAGCAACTTCGCCAGCAACCAGGACAAACTGCGGGGCAAACCGGTCCGGCACCACTGAAAACAGAAATTCCGTGCCCGAAATAATATTTACCCAAATTCTCCAGGCTTTTTATTTTGACATTCGAATCCAGTCACCTACTATGGAAACTAAGGGCCGACTGCATATCGGCTCTCCCGGAAAGTACCGATTGAACCCCCCGTGTTGGGACAGGTCATGCAACTTGCTGGCCTGTCCTATTTTTTTTCGCCAGCCTCAGCCAGCCGGCGACCCATCTCCTGATTTCTTACCAGACACTAGCAAGAACGAACCCCTCCCCCTGCACAAACAGGCCTCGCGCAGGCAGGGCACGGTTCCCCGATCTCATCGAGCCGCCCATATTCAACCACACGTCCCGCTACGATCCCGTTCATCCTGCCGAACTCAAAGCACCACAGACAAGTCACCTTTTGCCGGCCAAGGGCCAGCGAGCCTGGCCATAGAACCGGCCTTCCAGCCACCGCTGGATACCGACAACACGCTGCCAGGGTACCGCTGTCAACCCAACCGCCGCTTGACAACCGTTTGCGTTGTCTCTATTTAGTTCGATTCCCGGAAGCTTGGAAAGTTGTTTTCGCCCCGGTGCACTGTGAATTAAATTGGTATCGCTGTCATGTTGATCAGTCCATTTGTTGACAAGGGCAAATAAATGCAACGGACCGAGTTGTCTCCTCGGGAAGACGAAAAGGTGGGTGTGGCGAAACCAACGGATGAGTCTCCAGCCGTGGTCATGGCCGACGACGAGGAAGATCTCGACGACTTTGACGAAGACGACTTTGATGACGACTTCGACGATGACTTTGAGGAAGAGCTTGAGGACGACTACGGGGTCGAAGACGACTTTGGCACACTTCCCGATTCGGACGAAGATTTCGAGGAGGACGATGACGACGAGCTCCCGGAGGAAGGAATCACACCCTGACCGCGATTGCGGTTAACTGCTCGGCATGGTTTACTCAGCTGTTTGTCATTCCGCCGAGCATGTGATCGCCAACATACGATGTTTGAACCTGTCCCCTCTGATGTCCGGTTTCCGCAACTCGAAGAACAAGTCCTCGCATTCTGGGACGATCAACAGGTTTACGAAAAGTCGCTGCAGCGGCGCGATGATGCGCCGCGGTTCGTCTTTTATGAGGGCCCGCCAACAGCCAACGGAATGCCTCATCCCGGGCATTGTCTGACGCGTGCCATCAAGGATCTATTTCCTCGCTACAAGACGATGCGAGGCTACCGATGCGAGCGCAAAGGCGGATGGGACACACACGGTCTGCCTGTCGAAGTTGAAGTCTGCAAAGAACTGGGGATTCATTCCAAGGAGGAAATCGAGGCTTTCGGAATCGAACCGTTCATCCACAAATGCCAGCAGAGCGTCTGGCGATACATGCAAGAGTGGGAACGGTTGACGCAACGCCTGGGATTCTGGATCCATCTCGATGATGCCTACGTCACATATCATCAGAGCTATGTCGAGAGTGTCTGGTGGTCATTGAAAACGCTCTTTGATCGAGGGCTGTTGTATCAGGGCCATAAAATCGTCTGGTGGTGGGCGCAAGGCGGTACCGCATTGTCAAGTGGCGAAGTCGGCCAGGGCTACCGGCAAGTTGCCGACCCCAGTGTCTACGTGCGTTTTCCCTTGCTCGATCAGCCCGACACCGCCCTCCTGGTCTGGACAACAACCCCCTGGACATTGCCGAGTAATCAGTTCGCGGCGGTGGATCCGCAACTTGAATATGCGCGGGTTGCCGACCCGGAATCGAATCAATATTTGATTCTGGCTCGCGATCTGGTCCCCGCCGTCTCAGCCAAAGTGCAACGTGAGTTGTCGATCGTTGAGACCTTTCCGGGGGCAAAACTGGTCGGCCAACGCTACCATCCTCCATTTGACTGTTACTACCAGTCCCTGGGGACTCAGCAGGGAGAACTCCTCGACGGCGGTGCTGAATTTCTCGGCTGGCGCGTTCTGCCCGCGGATTTTGTGACAACCGAAAGTGGCACTGGGATTGTCCATCAAGCTCCCGCGTTCGGAGAAGTCGATTACGAGGTGCTCCAGGCAGATCGCGCGCGTTTCCGTGACGGTGAAGGCCCTGAGCTGATCTGCGCCGTCGGTCCCGATGGCAAGTTCACCGAAGCACTTCCAGAATATGCAGGGCAATGGGTTAAAGACGCCGACAAACCCATTACCCGAGGATTGCGAGAACGCGGCTTGCTCTTCCACCAGGAACAGTACTCCCACGATTACCCCTTCTGCTGGCGTGCGGAAGACGACCCCCTGATCCAGTACCCCAGACACAGCTGGTTCATTCGCACCACGCAGTTCAAAGACCGGATGCTGGCCAACAACGGCAACATTCGCTGGATGCCGGAACATATTCGGGATGGGCGATTCGGCAACTTCCTGGAATCCAATGTCGACTGGGCCCTCTCCAGAGAACGCTATTGGGGGACGCCTCTGCCGATCTGGGTCTGCTCAGAAACGGGTCGCATGGAAGCCATTGGCAGCTACGGTGAATTGCTGGAGAAACCGGGCATTGGTGGCATCGAGGTCTGGGAACAGGCACAACGAGAACATCCACAGCTGCCCGAAGACTTGAAAATCCACAAGCCGTACATCGATGCGGTCTATTACGATTCCCCCTATGCGGCAGGGGCAAAAATGCACCGCGTGCCCGAAGTCATTGACTGCTGGTACGACAGCGGCGCGATGCCCTTTGCCCAGTGGGGATACCCGCACCAGGGACAGGACTCCTTCGCACAGCAATTTCCGGCGGATTTCATCAGTGAAGCAATCGACCAGACGCGCGGCTGGTTTTATAGCTTGCTGGCAATCAGCACACTGCTGTTCGATGAAAAACCTGACAAATCCGACGCCGCACCTGCCCCCGAGTTACCCCATCCGTATCGCAACTGCGTGGTACTGGGGCTCATGCTCGGCGAGGATGGCACGAAGATGTCCAAGAGTAAACGCAATTACCGCGAACCGGGCGAGATCCTCGACCGGCACGGAGCGGATGCGCTGCGCTGGTATTTCTTCGCCAATCAAACTCCCTGGTCATCGATCCGCTATCGCGAACAGGCGATCAAAGACAGTATTCCCGAATTCCTGCTGCGACTGTGGAACGTTTACAGCTTTTTTGTGATTTACGCCAACATCGACGGATTTGATCCAACCTCAGCTCTGTCTGTCCAGGAGTCCTGGTCGAATGAGGGGCAACTAACCCATCAAGACTTGCTGGCTGCCGAAGCAGTCCGTCCACCTGAAAGCCGAGGTGAACTAGATCGTTGGATTCTCAGCGAGTTAAATCAGACGGTCAGTACTGTCACGCAGGCGATGGACAACTACGACAACTACAGTGCCTGTCAACAGCTCACACGCTTCGTCGACGCGCTTAGCAACTGGTACGTCCGCCGTAGTCGCGATCGATTCTGGCAAGACGATCTGAACTCCCCCGAGAAACAAGACGCCTACTGGACACTGTACGAGTGTCTGTTGACAACCAGCAAACTGATCGCACCATTCGTACCGTTTCTCGCGGAAACGCTCTGGAAAAATCTTTCCGCTGGATTCGGCGACCAAGTGTTGGAAAGCGTCCATCTCTGCGACTTTCCCACCAGCATCGAGGCATCCATCGATCACGAACTCTCGGAGCGCATGCAACTACTCAGAGAAATTGCGTCGCTGGGGCGCAAGGCTCGAATGGAATCCCGGCTCAAAGTACGACAGCCTCTGGCAAAAGTGGAAGTCATCCTGGCAACAACGGAACACCAATCCTGGCTGGAAGCACATGACGACTTGCTCCGTGAGGAATTAAACGTCAAAGAACTGGCTTACGCAGAACAGGCTGATGAGTACATCCGCTACCAAATTCAACCTAATTTTCAGCGGCTGGGCCCACGTATCGGAAAGCTGATGCCGCATCTCAAGAAACGGCTACTGGACTGCGATGGACGTGCGCTCCTGGCCGAACTGAGCGACCGCGGCCAGGTCACGATTGACGTTGGCGAAGAATCTCTCGTACTGGACGAAGAAGATCTGCAATTTCGTTTGCAGGCCAGAGAAGGCTGGGCAGCCGCCCAAGGCGAATCCTGTGTCGTCGTACTGGCCACGGAACTGACGCCACAGCTTGTCCGAGAAGGACTCGCCCGAGATCTGGTGCGGCTGGTGCAAGACCGTCGCAAGCAGCTGGACTGCGAATTTACAGATCGGATTGAAATCGGTATCGCCACCGAATCCTCAGAACTGTTGGCAGCCATCTCCGAAAACCATGACTTCATCGTGGGGGAAACCCTCTCCAGAAGCCTCGACACTGAAGCGTTGGATGCTGTCGAGGCCAGTGAGCATGAAATCGCAGGTGAAGTCGTCCGGTGTTACGTGCGCGTAGTGACTGCTGACTGAAAACGTCCGCTGCGCCATGGTCGGCCACCATTCAGTGCGGGTCAAGGAAACGCGGCCAACCGCTCGAAGAACCAGAACGCCGCAACAGTGCCCATCCCATAAACCGGTAGCTGCACGAACCAGCCATCTGAGCGCCAGCCATCCGAACGCACCACCCAATGGCGCCACATCAGGCGGCAGAACACGAGTGCCAACACAAACACGAGTTGGCCGAACTCGACACCCAGATTGAATCCTGCCAGGGCCCAGAACATGGCTCCTGACGGCAATCCGACCTCCGCCAGGGCTCCCGCAAATCCAAAACCATGCAACAGTCCAAACCCAAACCCAACCAGCCAGGTGTGCCGTGATGTCAAACCCCGCGTATTCCGGGCCAATTCACATGCCAACAAGAGAATACTTAACGCGATGACTGCTTCAACCGGCGCAGCCGACAAACGCATACTACCCGTCACTGCCAGCGTCAAAGTGATGCTGTGCGCCAGAGTAAACGCCGTCACGGTACCAACCAGTCGCTGCCAGCCTCGCACAATCCACAGCAGGCCCAAGACAAACAACAAATGATCAAACCCAAACCAGATGTGCTCGACACCAAGTACCATGTACCGCGATACGGTCGAACGGGCCGTCGGCTGGTAAGGAATTCTCAGCCCTCCTGCGCCCCGTACAACAGATGTCCATCCAGGCCCCTCTCGCCACACGACACGGACTAGCACATCCATCAATTCGGGCGTCAGTCCGGGAAACTCGATGACCGCCCCACGCAGTGCAACTGCCGAGACGGCAATACGCCAACGATGAACCGAAGCATCCGGCCGCTGTTCAACTTGAGCTGGCCCACGTTGGCGACAGATTTCAGGCAATTCGGGGAGTAGAGCTGGCTGCCCTGCCTTGTAAGGCGTTCTCCAGGTAACCGCAAATTCGCCAGGAACGACTTCTCGCAATTCCAGATAAGCAGGTCGCAACTCATGGGCGATGCCGCAAGGCGAGAAGATTGCAGTCAGAACGCCAATGACCCAGAATCCAAACCACTTCATGGTGTCACCTCCAGAACTGGCGCCAGCGAAGCAGGCAGTATCACTTCATAGTCTCGCCGATACGAAGTAATCATTTCCTCGAGTGCCTGCTGCTTGCTCGCACGTAACCAATCTTCCCGCAGCTGTGGCCGCAATTGGTCCCAATCCTCTTCGCGGACTGCCGTCGGGTACCCGTTCCCAGGTCGTTCAAGAAAGATCCGTAATTCCTGATCGCTCGGCTCCGCTTGTCCTGCGAATTCCAGCAACAGTGATTCCATGCTGGCAATCAGCTGCCGTCTCATGACCGGATCGGTTTGCGCCAGCCCCACCTTCACCGCCTCGCGAAACAAGATCTCTTCGTGGACCATCCGCTGCACCAGACCGCTCAGTTGTGCTACGGGCAGCGGTTGCCCCTGCTCAGTCTCCCAGCGACTGCGTAGCTGATTCACGTCATCCTGGGTAATGACAATCGGAAGTTCAGTGGGTGGCGGTGCTGGACGGCGAACCTCATGGTAGAGGAACACCAGCCCTCCCAGAAAAACGAAATGCAGCAACGGCTCACGATACCAACGCATGGATTCATCCCAACTCAGAAGACTGATGGGAGCCCTGGAATTCGCGGACTCCTCCAGATGGGTATTGTGATAGGGAAACTGCCTGTTTCACAACGGCCAGCCAGACGCCCCCGCGTTCAGTCACGCCACAGCCGCACTCTCGAACGATCCTCACCCCAGCGGGTATGATCCGCCGCGATGTGGCTCGACAGAATCCGCGTCGCGCTCTAATACTATGCCGGAAAACCCGATTTTCACGACTGCAATGGAAACCTGCGCAAACCCTGGCTGTAACAAGCCGACTGGAAATATCGGGAAACTGCATAGCGTGCGCATTTCACAATGGATGTCGAGAGTGTCTTCCACTGCCTGGGGCGAAGTGATACAGGTGCAGCATGGCTAGCGAGAAATCACGCGCCTTGGTGATCCGGGTCATCGATTTCAGTGAAACCAGTTGTGTTGTCACCCTGTTTTCCGAGGATTTCGGGAAAATAAGTGCTCTGGCAAAGGGCGCCAGGCGTCTCAAGAGCCCCTTTGAGTCTGCTCTTGACCTGCTGTCCTTGTGTCGCATAGTGTTCCTCCGCAAATCGTCCGACGCACTGCATTTGCTGACTGAAGCCAAACTCGAACGGCGTTTTCGCGCTGCAGCCCGTAGCCTGCCTCGTCTCTATGCAGGTTACTACGTCGCCGAATTGCTACGTTCCCTTACGGATGAAGGAGACCCGCACTTAGAACTATTCCAAATCGCAAATGATTTCCTGTTCAGCCTGGACAACGAGTCGGAATGGCGTGCGGATCTACTCCGCTTTGAACTCAACGCACTCCGCTTACTGGGTCATATGCCGATGCTGGATGCCTGTGTCGGCTGTGGTGAGTGCATCGAAAACACAAAACGAGTTGCGTTTGGACAATTGGCCGGTGGTGTCTTGTGTGGCAAATGCCGCATCGGCCAGCATCAGGTCGTTAGTGTGTCAGGAGAAGTCATCGCCACGATGCGACAGTACACCGAACAGCAAACATCCGTCCAGCATACGGCGCCGCTCACGCCACGCGTGGCAGGTGAAATGCGTGGAGTACTGAGCCGGTACCTGTGCCATCTCCTCGGACACCGACCCCGCATGCACCAATGGTTAGACGGACAACCCCACAAACGGCAGTAAACCAACCACTCTGTAACGACAACAACCGGGATACGGCCGGCCTGGCAATTTGGAATGCCCAGCGACGCCTCCGCATATTCCCCCTCCATATATTCCCATCGACCAGAAGGATCGCCTGCATGCGAGAGTCAGGAACTCGCTACTGTATCAGTACGACGCTGACCAGCCTGTTGTCAGTGATCGGTTGCTCCACGCTTTCTCAACCACAGACAAACTACGATTCCCTGTCGCAGAAACCTTTGAGTCAGTGGACGTCTGATGATGTAGTCCAAGTCTCACAGGAAAACATCGAGGAGGAAGTTCCCGCAGACGAGAAGGTTAAGCCACTCGATAAAATCAGCAAGACATTTCAACGCATTTCCGGTTCCGGACCCCAGACAGAAAAAGCACGCCAGCAGTTTCGGCTGGCCGAAAACACATTTCGTGAAGCCAGTGCACAACGAGCTCAGCCAGAGTTGGAAACCACAGGTGACGACGTTTTTTTCACTGCGGCCGAACAGTACGAGAAAGCGGGCGCGCTGTGGCCAGACTCTGAACTTGAGCAGGATGCCCTGTTTATGGCTGGCGAAAGCTATTATTTCGGGAATCACTATCCGCGGGCCAATTTGACCTACGAACAACTGCTCAAGCAATACCCTGAGACCAGGCACCTCGATCGAGTCGAAGCACGTCGCTTCACGATCTCCCAGTATTGGCTCTCCGTGAACGAAAAGCAGGCGCGGCCATTTTACGCTTTCAATTGGACCGATCAGACTCGACCACTGCGCGACGATTTCGGACACGCGGTAAAAATTTATGACCGGATTCGGTTCGATGATCCGACCGGCCGATTGGCCGACGACGC
This sequence comes from Planctomycetaceae bacterium, assembly GCA_002724245.1. GTDB lineage: Bacteria > Planctomycetota > Planctomycetia > Pirellulales > Pirellulaceae > UBA9264. The sequence continues at coordinate 99,452 of PBOG01000195.1, read as the reverse complement.
GACCCTGGCCGCAGGAGTCGCCTACCTGGAACAAGCTGATTATCACCAGGCAGACCAGTACTTCACCGACCTCCGTACCCACTTCGCCAGTAGCGAACATCAGTTCCACGCACATCTCTACGGCATCCAGGCCAAACTGCAAATCTACGAAGGCCCCGACTATTCAGCGGAGCCTCTACTGGGGGCGGAAAAGCTCTTGAAACAGATCCACAGGCAATTTCCGCAACTCGCCAAGCGTGAACACGAGACACTCAACAAAGCCTATGCCCAAGTACGTCTTGGTTTAGCAGAGCGCGGCTGGAACGCAGGAAAGTTTTATGATCAGCGAAAGCAGTACAAGTCAGCGCGTTTGCATTACCAGCAACTACTGGAAGACTATCCGGAAACACCTTTCTCGCAGCAGGCCCGCGACCGCTTGACGCAAATAGCTGATCAACCTGACTCCCCGCCACAAGCAGTCCCCTGGCTCGTGAAGATCTTTCCTGACGACACGACTGCCAAACCACTGATTGCCACCAGTCCTCTCGGCAACGCACGGAGGTAATTGCGTGCGTCCACCTCTCATCTTCATCCAGCCGTTGATGCTGATTCTCAGCGGTTCCCTGGGATGTGCTGGGTACCAATGGGGCGCTGCCTCGCTCTATCCAACGGACATCCGCACTGTCCATATCCCCCTGGTCGCCTCGAATAGTTTTCGCCGCCAGCTCGGGGAACGCCTCACCGAAGCAATCGCCAAACAGATCGAACAGGATACGCCCTACAAAGTCGTCAATCAAACCAACGCGGATAGTGTATTGAGAGGTCGTATCGTTTCAGAACGAAAACGGGTTCTGGTCGAAAATGCCAATGACAATCCTCGTGACATCGAATGGAATATCGCCGTCGAATACACCTGGATTGACCAACGTGGCAATCCGCTGATGAAACCGGTAACGATGCCGCTGCCCACACTTTCCATCGCGTTGGGACAAGCGTCCGACTTTGTGCCCGAAGCCGGTCAATCCATGCTCACCGCGCAAAATGCTATTTTCGTTCGAATCGCCCAGCAGGTGGTCGGCCAGATGGAATCACCGTGGTGAAATACCACGGTGTTGCGACTGACCGAACAACAGACAGATCAACCCTTGACAACGCCAATGGGTCGTAAACGCGCTACTTTACGTGCTAAATCAGCGCGGTGCACGACGTCAACGACGTGATCGACGTCCTTGTACGCGGCCGGTTGCTCTTCGGCAAGTCCGCGCCAATTGCGAGCTCGCGCGATCACACCGCGCTCTGCCAGTTCCTGGTCGATCCGCCGTCCCTGTGCCTGTTTGACAGCAGCGCGGCGACTTAACCGTCGACCTGCTCCATGACAGCAGGTCCCGAATGTCTGCTCCATACTGCCCGCTTGCCCCACCAGCACCCAACTGGCCCGTCCCATGTCACCTGGAATCAACACGGGCTGACCGAGCGCCCGATAGGCTGCAGGCAATTCCGGATGATGAGCGGGGTACGCCCGGGTGGCTCCCTTGCGGTGCACCCACAAGGGACGTACACGGTCGCCCACACGGTGCTCCTCCAACTTGGCAATATTATGAGCCACGTCATAAACCAGTTGCATGTCGAGCTGCTGCCAGGAACGACCAAATACTGTGGCAAAAGATTCGCGTGCCTGGCAGGACAACAGCTGTCGGTTGCACCACGCATAGTTGGCCGCGGCACACATCGCTCCCAGATACCGCTGGCCCGGTGGACTGTTGACAGGGGCACAGGCTAACTGTCGATCAGGCAAATCAATCCCGTAGGCCTCGGGAACACCTCGCAAGTCAACCAGCGCATCATCACAAACCTGGTACCCCAGTCCGCGCGAACCGGAGTGGATCATGACGCAAACCATATCCTTGCGCAAACCGAACACCTGGGCCGCTAACGGATCACAAATCTCATCCACGACCTGTACTTCCAGGAAATGGTTTCCCGACCCGAGTGTCCCGCACTGGCGCGTACCACGCTGAATGGCCTTCTCGCTCACCAGCTCCGGTTCCGCATGCGCCAGAAAGCCTCCTGCTTCGGCGTATTCCAGATCTTCGTCTGTCGCCAACTCACGCGTCCGCAAATACGGCACACCTGCACCCAGAAGCTGTCGCAACTCTGCTGGGCTGAAGTGGTATTTTCCAGTACGGCCGACACCGGCAGGGACATCCCGAAAAAGGGTATCGACCAGTTGACGCAGCCGCGGACGAACTTCATTCCAATCGAGGTTGGAACGTAAGAGACGAACACCGCAATTAATGTCATAGCCCACGCCGCCGGGTGAGATGACCCCACCTTCCTCCGGATCGGTGGCACACACACCGCCGATGCAAAAACCATAACCCCAGTGAATGTCCGGCATCGCCAGACTGGCGCGTTGGATACCGGGAAGACAGGCCACGTTGGCCACCTGATCGACCGCTGGATCATCACGAATATCGGTGATCAATCGATCGTCGGCATAAATCAAGCCTTCAACACGCATGCCGATTCGGTCTTGCCGAGGAATCCGCCAACAAACGTCATTGACTTTTTCCAGGACGTCTCCGGACCGCCGTCTGGCCATCATTTGCCTCCCCCGATTCCGCCACCCGCGACGGGCCTGCTCGACATCTGTCCACCTGTCATTCCCGACATTGTGCGTCACTCTGATGCATCAACCTGAAACGCTCTCCCGAGAAATACGACACACCACCCGAGACTTCGCGGGCCGACCATTCGTCAGGGCGTCCACAATCGCTCTGACGGCTCGGAACTCTTGTCCGTCAGTTCGCCGACGCGGCGGGCTTTCATCCGCACATAAGGAGGAACATAACAGCTACGATGGCCAAAGCTCCCCAGAGCGGCAGTCGAATCTGCGTGCATCGGCTCGGTCAAGTCTTCGATCACAAAACCCGCACGGCAAAGCCCCCCCACCAGTTGTCCCCAACGATGCAAGAACTCGAGTGTGCCTTCCTCTCGATGCAAACTGCCCACAACAGGCGGTAGTGGGCCGGCGCGATAATAGGACTCACTCAGTTCGTAACCCGCCGGTGAGGGTTGCACATCGGCCTGCAGGCTCGCAGGTTGCTTGTGCTGACTGATGTACAAGCCACCGGGGCGGGTCACCCGAGCTACCTCCTGATAGACGGGCTCAATGTCAGGCACATAACAAGTACTGACCGGATGAATGACGATGTCAAAATGCCCCGCGTCAAACATCGGCAGGTAGTCCATGGACGCCTCGACGGTATGCACCTGCAGCTTCCGCTCACGCGCTCCTTCGCGATCGAGCTCCAACGTCGCCGGACTGATGTCGACGACAGTCACCTCCGCACCAGCGGCTGCGTAAATTAGCCCATGCTTGCCACCGCCAGCACCCAGGCAGAGCAAGCGCCGGCCCCGAATGTCCCCTCCCAGCCAGCCCACCGCATCGACGGTCTTGAGAGGATCTGCCAAATCTTCTTCGCGGGCCGGCGCGGTAAAGCGTTCGCGGTTCTGCACCCTTTGATCCCAGGCGCGACGGTTGTGCGCGTGAACGGGAGAATGCGAGGAACCTGATGTCATCAGATCGTCCTTCCGACCGAAACTGTCCACCGATCGAAAACAAAGAAGCCTGACCAGTCAACCCGGATTCCGGCTTCCATAGTGAACCGGCAGGAATGTCAGACTAGTGCATCTGGACACCCAGGAAATACGACAAGAAAGTGACCGCCAGGTACGTCGACAACAAGACGACCCCAAAGGGACGTTTCAAGCGATCATCAGACGCCTGCCAGATCCCACATCGAAAGACCAGCAGAATGAACAACATCGCTGGAAACTGCATCTGGAAAAAATGATACTCTGCCCGCAAACCCGCCGGGGTCACTGCGGCAGACAGGCCCGCCACAAACAAGACGTTGAGAATGTCCGCGCCGACAATGTTCCCGACCGCCAATTCCCCTTGGTTCTTGCGAACCGCCGCCATGGCGATACAGAGTTCCGGCAGCGAGGTGCCAAACGCCACCATGGTGGCGGCAATCACGCTCTCAGGCACCCCAAAGCGTTCGGCGAGCAGGGTCGCAGATCCAATCAAGAACATCGAACTGGCAACGACCAGGGCCACCGCGGCAAGCAAGGCAACCAGCACCAGGATCACTGGTCGCTCGTCGCTTTCGATCTCTTCCTCGGCCGTCGCCGCCTCGCCACGCGCTAATCGAACCGACCAGACCATATAGATCAACAACAGTGCTACCAGCACAAATCCAGCTGACCGAGACAAGGTGCCACCCCCACCCTCACGGAACATATTCAAGGGATCGTCCCAGGGAATACTCAGAGCGACCAACAGGACTCCACAACCAAACTGGACCCAGCCCTGTCGATTGACTACCGACCGCGTAAAAGGAAGCGGCTTCAACAAACAAGCCAGCCCTAGAATCAGGCCTGTATCGCAAATGATCGAACCGACGGCATTCCCCATAGCCAGCCCGGGCGAACCATTGATCGCAGCCAGCACCGAAACGGCAGCTTCCGGCGCCGTGGTGCCCAAACTGACAATCGTGGCACCGACAATCACCCGTGGGAGTCCCAGTCGCAGCGACAAACCGACCGCCAGGTCGACCAGCCAATCCGCCGATTTCCCCAGTACCGCAATACTCACAATCAAGACTGCCAGCAGTACCAAATTTCCTTTCGGACTGAGCCACGCACGGATCCACTCCTGCGGATCCAATGACTCGGTGCTCTCCGCATCAGCACTCGGGGCACCTGCGGCCGGCTCGTCCGCGTCCGCATCACTGGTCGCCGGGGCACTAGATTCGGTGGAGTTCCCAGTTGACTCTGCCGGAGATTCCTGAGCACCGCGCAACAACGCTGTCATCGGGGCAGCTGAAAACACCGACCACCCCAGCACCAGTAAACAACAGACCACAACCGCGCGGAATGACATGGACAACCCTAACCAGGAAAACCGGAACGAGTGAAATCAGCACCTGAATCTTACCACCCACTTACCTGTGCCGGAATCGGCCTGGCCTGCAATGCCATCTGACGACCATGTCATCTGGCAGTCACACTCGGACTTCTACGGTGCGCAGTTCCCTTTGCCCGCCTTGCCCCTGACGGCAGGCCTGGTCGCGCGGGGCCAAATCCAGCCACTTTGTCGATCCGCGAACCACTGCCAACCCGAACCCTGGTTTGCCGGAAAAAACGCGTCGTTGCCAGTTCCAGGAACTGCGACGCGTTCCCCGTTCTCTTGCACAGGGGCACCCGCTCGTCAACGCGGAAGCGGTTTGCTAGGATGCAATCGCTTTCGCGACAGCCTGTTTTACTTCAAATCAAACCGTCATTGTCGAGGGGAAGGGCACCTTCTATGGCTCTGGACGCCTACTCACTCTGTCCCTGTGGCAGCGGCAAGAAAGTCAAGTTCTGCTGCTCGCGGAATATCATTCAGGAATTGGACAAAGTCCAACGCGCCTTGGAGGGCAAACAGCGGGTCGCAGCGTTGGGACAACTCAACCAGCTGCTCAAGAAAAACCCACAACTTCCCTGTCTGCTGCATTTGAAAGCGGTCATTCAGATCAGCCGCGACGAACTGGACGACGCCCGTGCGACCGTCGACGGTCTCCTGCAGGCCGCTCCCGAAAATCCGGCTTCGCTTGCCCTGGGAGCTGAACTGACGCTGCTGGAAGACAAGGTCACCGACGCGGTCAGCCAAGTGCAACTTGCCTTGGAGCACCTGGAAGGCGACATGCCCGTCGAGTTGTTTGGCGCACTTGTCTCGACCGGACGAGCGCTGCTGCAAACAGGTGATCTCCTGGGGGCCCGCGGACATCTGATGTTTGCTAACGCCGCCAGTCAGGGTGCCAACGAAGAACTCGCCTCGCTCGTCGCGGGACTTCATCGCGACCCGAAAATCCCCTTACTACTCAGAGACAGCCTCGACCCACTACCGTGCCCAGAAGACGTCGCCTGGCAAGGCGAATTTGCTGCCGCCATCCGCTGCTGGTCGCGTGGACGCTGGCGACTTGCGGTGGAACAATTGAGTTCTCTCGACGACAAGGTTCCCCAACAACGAGCGGTACTCAAGAACCTGGCGATCGCTCGTGGCTATCTGGGTAACCTGCCAGCAACCATCGCTGCCTGGCGGAGGTTTGCCGCTTTAGAGTCGCTGGAACTCGATGAACGTCTGGAAGCAGAAGCCCTCGCCCAGTTATTGGATGTCGAAACGAATCGACAGCAACTCGACGAGATTCGCTTGACCTGGACAGTCACGGACGCCTCGCAACTGTCGGAGCGTTTTCTGTCCGATGACCAGCTGACGCGGATCCCCTTCGATCCACCTGACGGAGAAACCGATGATGGCCCTCCGCCGCGTCACGTATTTGGATTGCTCGATCGATCCCTACCCAAATCTGGTGTGGACCTGACACGCGAAACCGTTCCCAACATGGTCGGTGTGGCCTACTTGTTCGGCAAAGAGACCGACCGTGACGCGCGAATCGAATTCGTCACTGTCAAAGACGATGGTTTTTCAGCAGCTTGTGACCTGCTGGAATCCAAACTGGGTGACGAAAAAGGCTCGGACGGCAGCCAGGAAACCGTCGGTAGCGTTTCAGCAATTCGTCAAGCGCTCTCCTGGAACTGGCGAATGCCAGACGATACGCCGCGTGATGTGCAACAAACACTGATGGATGAGCAGCGACGTGAAATGATGTTCCAGAAGTGGCCCGCAACGTCACTCAGCATTTTAGACGACAAAACACCACGTGACGTCACCGGTGACGCCAGCTATCAGGTGCGTTTGCTGGCAGCCGTCTTGTTGCTGGAACTGGCCGCCGAACAAAACCAATGGGAACTGGATTTCAACGAACTGCGTCGCAATCTGGATTTACCGGAGGCCGACGTACTCGAGCTTGACGGACTCAAACTGGAAGAGCTTTCGATCGTCCGGATTTGTCGGCTTCCGTTTACCGAGTTGAGCGAGGACCAACTACTCGCCTCACTGCAGCTGGCCGCGACACGACAAGCCAGCCGGGCTGCCCGGCAAGCCGGCCTGGAGCTGATTCGCCGCGACAACTTTGAAAACACCGGGGAACTTGATAAAGCACAAGTCTACGGAATGCTGGCGAATCTCTCTGGCAGTAGCGACCAGGCCGTCGAGTATCTCCATTTGGCGCGAGACGCGGCTGTGGCGGCAGAAAATTCTCCCGCCACCTGGCTGCTCAATGAGCTCTCTCTGCGAATCGTACGGAGAGAATCGGAACTGGCCCAACAGATCTTTGAACAAGTTCGCACACACCACCTGGAAGAACCTGGAGTCTCGGAGAATCTCTACAAGATTCTGGAATCGTACGGAATGCTGCCACAAGGCAGTCAAGCCATGCCCAATCCGGCAGGGCTGGCAACCCCCGTCGCGACTGCCCCAGCACAAGCAGACGAATCGCAAACACTCTGGACTCCAGATTCCGATAGAGCCACCTCCGACAGCACACAGAAACCCAAAGAATCAAAACTCTGGGTCCCCGGTATGGATTAGCCGGCACAACCGCCCCGGACAGTCGGTGTCCTGGCGGGCGTTCGCTGGCCTGTCAAACCCGGAAACCCAGATTTGCATTGGCAAAGGACCCGGACCCGGCAAGCGGTCAAAGACAGGTTGCTCCAGACTGAAACAGATTCCGGCACCAGAATCTGTGCCCCCAAGTCCTTCACGTCGCAGATTCACGAGTTGCTGCCATGGCGGACACCGACACCGATCTCGACTTTATGTCACGGGCCCTGGACCTGGCGGCGCGTGGTCAGGGAACTGCCGAACCCAATCCGCTAGTCGGTTGCGTGGTGACACGTAACGGGCAAGTAGTCGGCGAGGGCTGGCATGAACACTACGGACAGGCCCATGCAGAAATCAACGCGTTGCGTGCAGCGGGCGCGGAGGCGGCCGGGGGCACTCTCTACGTAACCCTGGAACCCTGCTGCCATCATGGCCAAACGCCCCCCTGCACCCAGGCAGTCCAGGCCGCCGGCATCACCCGCGTTGTGATCGCCCAATCCGATCCATTCCCGCAAGTGAACCGACAGGGCATCGCGGAACTGAAGGCGGCGGGGATCACCGTCGAAGTAGGATTGCTAGCCGCACAGGCGCGTCATCTGAACGCGCCTTACATCAAACGGTTGACAACCGGCGAGCCGTGGATTCATGCCAAGTGGGCCATGAGTCTAGACGGGAAGATCGCCACGCGTACTGGCCACAGTCAATGGATTTCCGGACCCGCATCACGGCAGCGCGTGCACCAACTGCGGGGACGGATGGACGCCATCGTCGTGGGGCGACAAACCGCGATTACCGATGACCCACTTCTCACGGCGCGACCCGCGGGGCCACGTATCGCAACACGAGTGGTGCTCGACTCGCGTGCCTGCTTGCCACTGGAAAGTCAACTCGTACAGACGGCGCGGGAAACCCCTCTACTAGTGGCTACCGGGCCCGCCGCAGACTCCGAGCGGGTGAAGCAGTTGACAAGTGCTGGCTGCGAAGTGCTGCAATTGGCCGACCCCAACCCGATCCAACGCCTGCAGCAACTCTGGCAGATACTGGGCCAACGCGACATGACCCATGTTTTGGTTGAAGGCGGAGCCCAGGTGTTGGGGAGCCTCGTGGACAGCCAATCAATCGACGAACTCCATCTTTTCCTGGCACCCCGACTGGTCGGCGGCACTGACGCCATCTCCGCCGTCGCAGGCACCGGATCCGCGCATGTCGACGCGGGCATCCCATTACACGACCTGTCCTGCGAGCCACTCGGTGAAGACTATTATCTGCACGGGCGGACCGCATCCAGAGACCGCTACGACCATATCGCTGGAGCTGATTCCTTCGCTGCCCAACCCGACGACCACACAGCTGGCCAACACTGAAACACGATCAACTCACCAGCATTATGCCTCAGGCTGTCCTCGAACGAGGCCCGTGGCAAATCCCAGCAGGTCATCGTGGTCACGACAATGGTCGAGCAGACGGTCGTAATTTCCCGCCTTATCGCTCAACTCCAAGAGACTTGGTGCATGGCCGATCGGCTGCGCATCAGGGGAACTGTACTGAATCGTCGCCTCGATTGCCTCATCCAGGCGTCCCAAACGAGCCAACAAATCAATGTAAATTTCAATCGCAGAGCGACCGTATTCATACGCATCTACCGTCTCGGCTTTCTGCCGAAAAAACTCCAACGCCTCTTCCAGGTTCTCCCCTAACACCGCCTGATAAAACAGCGCGTGACTGGGATAGATGTCCGTAAACGGCTCGTCTCCTTCGTACTGGAATTGGTCGCTCAAGCGGCGTCCGTATTCAGTCATGTCAAGCGCCAAACGCAGTTGCTGTTCATCCTCCAACAATCGCGCAAAACGAACGGTGGACGCCAAGTGCGTGGTGTCCAAATGGTACCGGTGTTCGCCAAACAGCCAGTCACGGTCTGACACGAGCTCGCGCAGTGTCTGGGCCTCCGGTTCAGCGCCCTCATTTTGCGCAATGTCGGCTTTCACCGAAGCCAACAACTCACCATGTAAATGTTCGACCAGCATACCCGCCGTATGCCGTTGTTCTGCGGGAGTCCGCTGCTGCAATGTGGCTTCAAAAGTGGTAATGGCATTACAGGTTCCATAGTGGTCCAACACCAGCCGGAATCCGCGAGCCGGATCAACACCTTCGTGCAGGCAGACTTCTACCATTTCGTCCAGGTTCTCATCGGTGGACTCAACTTCCGCGAGTGCAGCAGCAGCGGCAGCGCGATCGCCCACGGGCCGCAGATACATCCACGCCTCGCGAATGGCACCATCTCGAATCATCAACATGCCTACTTCGCGACAGGCGTCAACAAGCCCTTCTTCCAGCTTGAGGCGAGTTGCTTCGTCCAACTCGTCACCCGACTCGTCGTACTGCACGGGTAACCCAATCTCCAGACGCACCTTCATCTTGAGTGCTTCAAACAACTCGTGATAGCGACTCTTGGCACGGAGCTGCTCGACCAGACGTTCCAGTACTGCCGGGACACCACCCGCCGCCAACTCAGTTTGTAATACTTCAAATTCAGTCTGCGTGGTTGCCATAGTAGCAACTCCCGACGAAGAAAAAGGGCCGAAGATAAAGGGCAAAGTGCGCAAACGAACAATCTGCTGCAGCAAACATAATTGGCCTGTTATCCTAACAGCCGAAACCGCCTGCGCGTACCAGAGGCCGCCGACGCAGCACCCGCGGTGAAACCCGCTCAAGAGACTGTCAGGACACGACAAATGCCGGGGCAACCGTACTCGGCTGCCCCGGTGACAACCCGGACGTTGGGAATGGGCACAAACTCTCCGGAACTATGTGTATGTCCGCACAGCACTGTCAACCGTTGCGTCGGTCGTGAACGCATAATGTCAACAATCGTCTCACCCATCACCTGGCTGCTGAAATGGGGCGCCCACTGGTCATCCGCAATATTCCCTTCGTGCCAGCAGGCTTCGCGGAAGGGCGGCACATGGGTCAACAAGAGAACCTCTTGTGCACGCGTTAGAGCCTGCGGCAGTACTCGGCGGATATGGTCTGCAGCCTCTCCCGCTAATTTCTGCAATAAGGACAAACGAGTCTCCGCTTCTGTACCCGCAAGTTCTGTAATCAACCGGTGATCGCTCATGACAACGCGCGAATTGTGGTAATCACCGCACCGACCATCGGCCCAACCGTCGTGGCCGACCAAAGCGCTACACTCTGACAACTGCACTGGCTGCGCATCCGTCAAATACGTTAGCTGTGGATGACACTGACATAACCGACTGACCTCTTGGCGGACATGTTGGACCGATCCGAAATAGTAATCGTGGTTTCCCAGGACAAAATAGACAGGACAATCCAAGCCGGCGGCAATTCGTAACAGATACTCACGTACATCAGGCGCCTCCGCAATGTCGCCCCCGATCAGCACACCCGCCGGACGGTGCGCAGCAACCGCTGTCAGCAGATCGTCGGTTACCTCATCAGTAACGCCATTCAGATGGATGTCGGTGAGCCAGACGATCTGCATGGCAGCCACTTTTCGTCCCCAGACGCGTGATCGGGCAGGTGGGACTGCGGCCGTTTGCCCGTGAAAAACTACCCAATACCGCCGTTTCGCGACTCGATGCAGAGACCACACCGGATGTGCCGATGATAACGACAGCCGCCCTCGGCGACCAACAGCCCACCCGTTATATCAGTAAATATTGATGCGTCTTGAGCGCGGGTCCGGTTTCATGTATTGTGTGAATACGTCACTTGGCCCAGAATCCGGCCTGTTTGGCTGCACGAAACGTCCCCCGTTCTGGCACTGAAAACGGTTTCGCAAGGAAAGCAAGATGTTGAACCTGTATGGCCCCGCGGCCAAGCCCGGTGAAGAGCTCGCCCGACGTGAGATGCTGCGTATTGGAGGTCTGGGACTGTCTGGCTTGAGCCTCCCTGGCCTGCTGTCCAGACCCACTTCGGCCAAAGCCTCAAACGCATCGAAACCTGCCAGTTTTGGCAAAGCCAAGAACTGTATCGTCCTGTTTCTCTCCGGTGGCATGTCCCACCACGACACCTTCGATCCCAAGCCCCATGCGCCCTCTGACGTCCGTGGTGATTTTCAAACGATTGGCACCTCCTTACCGGGCCAACGGATCACCGAACACCTGCCGCGATCGGCCAGGCTGATGGATCGCGCCACGGTAATCCGATCGATGACACACAAGTGGAGCGGTCATGCGGGTGGTGGCTACATTATGTTCACGGGCTACGACTACGATGGCAGCGAAGGCGATGCCAACTTCGGCAACCGCACCGACCATCCACACCTCGGCGCCGCCTTGTCCAAGGTTGACCCGGGTCCCGGCCCGATGGTTCCTTTTGTGTTGGCTCCGCGCCGCCTCGACGCCGGTAGCGGCAGACGCGCTGGTCAATCAGGCGGTCGCCTGGGCGGCAAATACGACCCACTACAAACCGGCGGCAATCCCAACGATGACAATTTCAAGCTCGACCATCTACCCTTGGTGGCAAATCGTCCAACGGACGTCCTGCGACGTCGCACGCGATTGATCGAGCAAGTCAACAATCAGGTCACATTCCTGGAAAACAACTCCCTGGCGCGCAGCCTCACACAAAACCAAAGCCGGGCGCTCGATGTCGTCAGCAGCGAAGCCGTACGGCAGGCGGTTGACTTGTCCACCGCTGATGCCGCTGAACGGGAAAGGTACGGGCGCAATTTGTTTGGCCAATCTGTCCTGCTGTCTCGACGGATGATCGACGCCGGAACTCGCCTGGCGCAAGCAACCTGGCTGCGGACACAAGGCAAAAAAGGGTATGCCTGGGATAGCCACTGGGATAATTGCGAAGCGCTTGCCGACGACCTCATACCGCCTTTTGATCAGGCCTTGGAAGCGTTGATCACCGATCTGGAAAACCGAGGACAGCTGGAAGAAACGCTGGTCGTCGTGGCCGGCGAGTTCGGCCGCACCCCCCGTATTACCCTCAAAACGCAGGGCCGTGAACACTGGCCACACTGCTTCTCAGTGCTCCTGTTTGGCGGCGGCATTCGCGGCGGACAAGTCTACGGCAGCTCAGACAAAATCGGTGCCTATCCGGAGAGCGACCCAGTCTCCCCGGCCGACCTGACCGCAACGATTTACCATCTGCTGGGCTTGGATCCGGAACATGAGATCCTAGATCAGAACGATCGCCCCATGCGTCTAAGTGAAGGTAAACCCTTGACTTCATTGATGATCTAGCTGGACTGGTGCCCCAGTGGCCCGCTCAGCATCTGATTGCAATCCCTGATCTGCACTGCGACGGAACTGCGACATCGCGCGCGGTTATTCGTGGGATCCAACGAAGGAACGCACAAGACTCTCTGGGGGCGCTGCTCTTTGGTGGCGCGAATGCTGCGGGACCGTCACGGACGATTCGCCAATCGTTCAAGCGTCCACACCGTCTCTACTTCCCACAGGCGTCCGCTCTCGAATCGCGTAACGCACAGGTCGGCGCACCTCTTCCATAATGTGCACCAGGTATTCACCCAGCAGGCCCACCGATGCCAGCGTGAGCCCTCCAAAAAAGATGATCAACAACACGGTGGTGATAAAACCCGGCTCGGAAATGACTCCAAACCACCAGCGCAAAAAGTAGACAACACCCAATACGAAACTGCCCACAGCCGAGCAGAATCCGAGCCCGCTCGCCAGCCGAAGTGGTAATGTCGAGGTCGAAAAAATGCTTTGCCAGACAATCCGTGTCAATCGAGAAATCGAGTAGCCACTGCGTCCCTGCGGACGCGACTGGTGCTCCACATCGATGTTACCCAAACGACGAGTCGATCGAAAAATCAAAGGTCCAATCAGAGGGTTTACGGTACCGTGTCGACAAATGGTCTCGACCAACGGACGACGCAGAATTCGAAAGCTGCTCGGCGCAATTTCTCGCGGACGTCCGTAGAGATAACAAAACAATTCGGCGGCCACTCGACTGCCCACGCGCCGCAGCAGTCCATGGCGTGGCGATTTAAAACGCGCCATCACGCAATCCCATTCTGGATGTGCGTCGAGCGCGGCAATCAAGTCGGGAATGGCTTCCGGCGGGTGCTGCAGGTCATCGTCCATGAGAACAATTTGATTTCCCACCGCATGTTCCATGCCGCACAGAGTCGCGCGAAACTGCCCCGTGTTGAACATCATGTCGAGTCCGTGGACAAATCCATACTGGCCCGCCAATGACTCAATCACCTGCCAGGTGTCGTCCGGTGAAGCGTCATTCACCAGCAGAACTTCAAAACACCCAGGTACGTTAGCCAACGCCCGCTCAACCCGCTGGATCAGTTCTGACAACCAGGCACCGCTGCGATAACAGGGAATGACAATTGAATAATCACACATGCTGGTTGTCGTACGCCTTTGAAGCCAGGTCGCTTTTGTGTCCGTACCACCTGGGAAGAATAAATCCAACCTGTCACTGGTGAAACACTCTCCATCCCCACCATCCAGCGGATGGCCCGGTTCCATCATTGGACTCCACCGGCCCCTCCTACAGAGGTAAGAGGGAGCAATTGAGAACAAACTTAACAGAAAACCAGTCCGCACCGGTATCGGACTTTTTCCAGTCTATTCCGGTTTGTTGACGACATTCCGCAAGGATTGATAGGCGCGAGGATCAACAAACCAATACCGCAAATCATGTTCGGACATTGCGGACTGGTCCTGCTGTAGGAGTTGCAAACGCGCCCATTCCTGATCAATTCGTGCGGGCGAGGTACTGTAATCGTGGGGAAACTTGCCATGCAGATTGGCAAACGGCTCTCGATAAGTTTCCAGATCATGCCGGCTTGGAGGCTTCGCTGATGTCAATTCGTATCCGAGCAACCGCATCTCAGGTCCGCAGCAGGCTTCGATGTACTTGAGTGTCTCTGTGGGTAGCACCTGATGGAACCGGCCTACCGAAGCGGTCGTCACGCCAACCGCATCTGCAAACGACGAATTCCCGCTCCAACATTCCCCGTCCTGGCTCATAATGGAATCAGCCAATGGGTAGTCCGCGTCAGGCACTTCCCAGCGACACCGCAAGCGATTCAGCGCGCGCTGAGGATCCCGTGCCACGTCTTCATAACGCACCCAGGAAAAGTTGGGGACATGCTGACAGGCAAGTAGCAACGCTACGCTTTTCCGCCAGGCCCGCAAACTGAATAGCAGGGGCCGATGGTCACCCGTCTGGTTATCACGAGATCCATAATCCAGTGAGGCGATCATGTCTCGGGGATCGCGAACGCTCACGACGGCTTTACCACCGCGCGCTAACACAAAGGGAATAAACTCTTCACAGAGGACTTCCTTGCTGCCACAGTAAAGCGCTCGCTCCCCGTCCAGTAATGACGCCAGCCGTTCGTGCAGCTCTCGATAAAATGCGGGGAACAGGCCTGGCGACAGTTCCTGATGAAATGACAGTACCTCGGGTGTCCAGTGCCCGAGCCGGTAACCCGACAGCCGCTGAAAAATCGCATCAATGTCCGACTGGCGAATCTGCAGACTTTCCAGAAACGCATCCAGCTCCGCAGCAGTGTACGCGGCATCGCAAAACAAGTGCCCTAGCGGGTAGCGACGTCGCAAACCTCGATGATCCAGGAAAGCCTGCTTGGCGAAAAAGTAGCTGACTGGAAAGGGCTGAGACCCGATGCAGATCGCCGGGTGACTATGTAACAGCTTCTCCAACAGTGTGGTCCCCGACCGATAGCAGCCGGTCACCAGCATCAACGTGGCCCGTTGCTGTGAGCCGAACGACAACTCCGCAAAAGGGAGTGGAGTCGTACTCTCCGATATTGCTCCGTCAGGCTCGTTCATGGGGTTTTGTACTGCAATAGCATCCTCGGTGACAACAGAACCGCCTCCCCCGCGCAGTAGTCATCCGGTTGAACAGGTCAGTCATTACTTCAAACCTAAAAGAAATCCAGCGGAGTACAAGTGACAGGCACGAGGCCAGTAACCGCGCTCCAAATAAACCGCCGCAACAACAGCAAAGGCTTGTCAACACACGACTTCCGTCAAATCAGGCAGAATTGACAGGGGTTCCTCTCAGCGGTAGGATCGAGTAGTCAGTGCAGGTTGGCTCCGCGCACCGTATCGGAAACCCCGTCTGCTGTAGAAGATGGCCTGGAGAAGGCACCCATGAACAAGATCCTGCGCCCCCACTGGCTCGCTACCACCGCCATCCTCTGGTGCCTGGCATGGCTACTGCCGGGTGACGTCAAGGCGCACACACCAATGAGTCCGGTGGTCAAGAAAATGGTGCTGTCGGGCATCGGGCTCCTGGAAAAAGCCGCGGAGAAACGGCCGGGGCACAAAGCCTTATTGGCATTGGCCATGATCAAGGCAGACAAGAAGTACGGTACGAAATACAAATCCAGTGCGTTTGTACAAGACGCCGCAAAGGGCTGCAAAGAAATCCAAACCGAAGATCATAAGGCAGTCTACGAATTATCGATTGCCATCCTCTTGTTGTGTGAACTGGACCCGCGACAACACCGCCAGACCATTCAGTCCATGCTCAGGGAACTCGGCAACAAGCAACGCAGCGACGGCTCCTGGAGTTATTCCAACCGCAATATCGGGGATACCTCTTGTACTCAGTATGGCGTACTTGCCTCCTGGACGGCACACAATGTGGGCAAGGATGGCAACCTGTTTTCCGTCAATCGCAGTTCGCTGGAGAGAGCGTGCAAATGGCTGATGCGTACGCAGGATGTCAGTGGTGCCTGGTCGTATCTCGGTAAAGACCCTGGTGGCTACAATCGCGTGGCCCAGAGTCAGGACGATCCACCCGGTCAAAATGCCGGACGGATCACGCCTTCGATGGTGGTTGGTGCGATGGGCAGCATCTACATGTCGGCCCAGGTACTGGGAATCGAAGACCATGTCACGCGTCGGCCCGATCCGAAAAAGAAGAAGGGGCCGCTCAAGAAAGTTGAAGCAGCGAAAGAAACCAAGAAGACTGCGGCGAGTTCCCACTCGATTGAAATGGGTGTCTTGCGCCGCTCGATCCAGGACGGTGAAAATTTCTTCCGCCAGCGTTGTCAAACAGAGACAAACCACTGGCAGTCCTACTACCTGTACGGTATGGAACGGCACCAGGCCTTGCGCGAGTTTGCCACCCGCGACTTTGAAGATGAGCCGAACTGGTATAACCAGGGAGTTGAGTTTCTCCAACGTAACGAAAAAGATGGGGGAGGCTGGTCACTCGGAGGGGACGAAGAAGCGAACCAGGGTACCGAAGTCGATACGGCTTTCTCGATTCTGTTCCTGCTCCGCGCCACTCGAGATCTCGTCAAGACACTCCAAGGTGGCAAGCTTCGAGGGGGTCGCGGTTTGCCTGCTGATCTCTCGAATCTCCAAGTCGATGAAGATGGCGCCGTAATCAAGGTGAAAGCGGTGGTCGACCTGGAAACGGCGTTACTGCGAATCAAAGAGACGGCCAAACTCGATGAGATTCCCCGCGATGTCAAGTTCAGCGAAGTCGAATCCGAACGTAAACGGCAGCTCAATCGGTTGGCCAAGTTATTTGCCGATCCGTCCTACGAGAAAAGGATTTTTGCCGTCCGCGGAGTGGCGCGCGGGGGAGGGTTGTCAGAAGTTCCCGCGCTGATCTACGCACTCAGTGACCCGGACCTGCGCGTCGTCCTGGCCGCCCGCGACGGTCTACGTCTGGTGAGTCGCAGATTCGCCGGCGTGGGGATGCCCGATACACCCAGTGAAGTCCAGAAAAAACAAGCCCAAACTGCCTGGAAACGCTGGTACAAGTCAGTACGCCCGGATGCTGATCTGGAGTTCCTTGAGTAGTTGGCTATCCGCGTTCGACAACCGGATCAGTCTCGCAGACGCCGTTCCGCTGGCCCAGGGTGACTTCTCTCCGCGGTGCGGCCACGAGGCACCGACCATCTGCACCACAACGCTACGCACCACAACGCTACGCACCAGAACTACCGCACCATAAAAGTCGGCACTCCCGTGATCTGAACCGATGGATGATGCAACTCGTCAGCAATTGATTCTGGCCGCACAAGAGGCGCGTGCTCGGGCCTACGCAACGTATTCAGACTTCACCGTCGGCGCTGCGTTACTCACGGCAGAGGGCCGCTTTGTGCGTGGCTGCAATGTGGAAAACCGCTCACTCGGTCTGACCCAGTGCGCCGAACGGGTGGCAGTGGGAAACGCTGTCGTGGAGGGGTACCGGGATTTTCAAGCACTGGCCATCGCCAGTCGTACTGGCGTGACTCCCTGTGGCGCCTGCCGTCAGGTGTTGGCCGAATTTTGCGCAGATCTGCCAATCCTGCTCGTGCAAGAAGAGCCTGTCCCTGAGACACGAGAGGTCTCACTGCGTCTCCTGTTACCCGATCGATTTGGCACGGACGGCCCATAACATGACCAGGTGACTGGCTGGAAATTTCACTGCCGCTTGAATTGACCGCGCTGGCCGGCGATAACTCTGTTCGTGGGTGACGTGCCTCCGTCCTGTCGGCACGCGCTTCTGTCTATGGACATTGCCTCTTTCGGATATCGACCATGGTTTCACTCTCCGATGTCGTCCAGACGACAACGCGCGGACTCCAGACCGGACAAATCGGCAGACCTGTCGCGCTCCGTGTCATCGCGCATACGGTCGTCGACCACGGCGAACTTCAGGTCACTGCTGCCTGGCTGCTGCACCAGGCAGAAAGCTGGTTTAACAGTCGTGTACAAAACGTGATCGTGATAGGCAGCGTGGAAAACGGTCAAATCAGCATTCTCGCAAGCTTCACTTCTGGTACGTCCGCGTTGCTCTCGATCGGCACACCAGTCGCCAATCAGGGAATCGTGGAACTTGTCCTCTGGGGAAATCATGGCACTCTCGCCTGGCAATCTGAGGCAACGCACGGCAATCTGGCCACTGCGGATCACCAACCGCCACTCGCCCCACGGGCCACCGAATTATTGGATCAATTACGAACAATCTGGATGGCCGAATCGAATCCGTCCTCGCAGACTCCAACACATAGTTTGTCAGCTGTAGCAGAGGCTCCCATTCCGCTAGCCCCCCCCTACGGTTTGCTGTTGGTTTCTGGTGACCACACGCATCAGCCAGGTTACGCCGACTCGCTGCTGCAAGGCGGCCGCTGCCGAGCAGTCGGCATGACCGATCAGGATGATATTTCGCCCCGCCGACGCCAACTCAATGAACAAATGGCCCGTCGACTGGGGATTCCAGTACTACCACTGGACGCGGCCCTGCGGCGCGAAGACGTCCATGTCGTTAGCATCTGCGCAGAACCGATCCGTCGCGGACCGATCATCGTTGAGGCACTCAAAGCCGGCAAGCATGTCTACCTGGATAAACCGCTGGCTGGAACCGCAACCCACACGCAAGCCATCATGGCAGCAGCGGCCCAAGCCCGCGTCGTAACCCAAATGTGGAGCCTGGTACGTTCGGCAGCCGCCGCTCGCATGCGGACCGCGTTGGAAACCGGTCGGCTGGGAAAGTTAACCGCGTTTCACGCCGACCTCTGTTTTGCCAAAGGCACTCCGGGAACTGCGGAACCGCAAGTACGACAGGAAACGGCTGTCCCTGATCGTTACGAATTGATGGAAGCGAAACGTGAACTGACCAATGTCGGTGTCTACTGCCTTGTTTCCCTGCTGTGGCTCACCGGAAAACGAATCCAACGGGTTGGTGCGACAACTGGAAATTTCTTTTTCCGAGAGCATCAGAACAACAACATGGAAGATTTTGGTCAGATGATCCTGGAACTGGAGGGTGGCATGATCGCCACTCTCTCGGCGGGTCGCAGCGGCTGGCAGTCCAATCGTGATTCGGGGCTGGACAAAACCACCCTGATTGGAACGCGTTCGCTGGAAACGTTCGACGCACACCGTCCGCGGCTGGCCGTCTGGTCAGATGCCCCAGCCTGGTCACCGCCGCAAACCGACCCTGAGGATCCAATGGGCATGTGGGGCGGGCCCAAGAAACCTGAACACGTCCCTGCCCCCAAACATGCATGGTTAATGCCTGCCGCACCGGCAAAAGATGACTTTACACACTTCCTGGATTGCGTGCAGGCTGGTCGCGCCAGCGATGTACCGGCGGAACTGGCAAGCCACGCGACAGCAGCTTTATTGGCTGGCTATCGGTCCGCCGCCACCGGTAAACTCGTTGCCCTGGATTAGTCGCAACCCGCCCACGACCGCAGCGACGCACGCCGTACGTGATCTGAAATAACGTTTCAGCAATACCCAGGAAAACACGTCCGCTGGCAGGTTCAATTGCCAGACGTTCGGCTCACCATTCTTTCTCAAACCAACGACTCCGCCTGGAAAGTACCGCTATGCTACGAATATCCACCGCACAGCCACCCAGCAGAAATCCCGCGTGTTCCCGTAGAGCGGACACTGCCATCTGCTTGTTACTGGTTTCCCTCTGGATCGCTCTCTGGACCCTGCAAAACAATGCGTTTGCCCGTGAACGGCCCAACGTCATCTTCTTTCTGTCCGATGATCACCGTGCCGACTTGCTGGGTTGTGCTGGCCATCCCGTGCTGAAAACGCCTGTGATTGATCGGCTGGCTCAGAATGGTGTCCGTTTCCAGAATATGTTCGTCACCACTTCTATCTGTGCGGCGAGTCGCGCAACCTTATTCACTGGCATGTTTGAGCGAACTCATAAATTCACCTTCAGAACACCTCCGCTGGCTCGCAACTTGACCGATGTCAGCTACCCTCGCTTGTTAAAAGACGCTGGCTACCGCACCGGATTCGTCGGCAAGTTCGGCGTCAACATCCCGCGCGCCGAGCGGGAGAAGATGTTTGATTTTTTTTCTCCTACGAATCGCAATCCCTATTTCAAGAAGCAACCCAACGGCCGCACGCGCCACATCACCGAACTGGCGGGAGACCGGGCAATCGGCTTTCTACGGGCACAATCATCAGGCCAGCCTTTCTGCCTGTCCGTCAGCTTCCACGCAGCCCATGCCGAAGATAGTGATAAGGTCAATCACTTTCCCTGGCCACGCGCCGTCGAACATCTCTACCAACAGACTGAACTTCCAGAACCTCGGTTGTCCGACCCACAGATCTTTGCCCGTCAGCCTGAGTTCCTGCGCAAATCAATGAATCGGCAGCGCTGGTTCTGGAGGTGGGACACGCGCCAGAAATACCAGCGCAACTTGCGCGGTTACTACCGGATGATCAGTGGCCTCGACCTGGTGATGGGCCGCGTCCTCGACACCCTGTCCGAACTCGGCATGTCAGACAACACCGTGATCATCTTTTCGGGCGACAATGGTTACTACGCCGGGGAACGCGGTTTTGCAGGCAAGTGGTCACACTATGAAGAATCTCTTCGTGTACCGCTGGTCATCTTTGATCCACGGCTGGAAAAAGCGCAGCGCGGCAAGGTTTGTCAGGCCCTGGCACTCAATGTGGATATCGCGCCCACCATCACCGCCCTGGCAGGCCTGACTCCGTCGGAGCACCAGGGACAAAGCCTGCTGCCACTACTCAGTGCGCCTGCTCCAAAATCCTGGCGGCAGGATTTCTTTTGTGAGCATCTCTTTGACCACATGGCGATCCCCAAGTGGGAAGGAGTACATGAGCAACGCTGGGTCTATGCGCGGTATTTCCAGCAGCAGCCCACTTTTGAATTCCTGCACGACCTCCAGGCTGATCCCGACCAGGTCCAGAATCTGGCCACAGACGCGAATTACGCGGCAGAACTGACACGTCTGCAAAAACGGTGCGATGAATTGCGGACTCGTTATGGGGGCATCTATACGCCACAAAATTTCCCCACGGTGAACCGGCGCTAAGGTATGCGCGGTATTAGTTACACCGGCCAGGTGCTGGAACTCAGTGACTAGTCGATCCGGTCCGGACGCGCGTTACAGGCTACGCGCTGGCTACAACGGAGGGTTGTCGTTGCCCCATGGCCTGAGAAGATTGCAGCAAGCGAGCCCGGCGGACCTGGAAATAGAAATAAGACCCTAGTGAAGAAAAAATCACAAAGGGCATCGACATCATAAAAAGAATGCTCCAAAAGTAGCCACGCATCAAATTGGCCTGGGCGGGATCCGTGTGCAGCGCATCTTTGCAGGTAGGGCACGCATCGGCCATACCACAACAGAGCAGCACGACCACCAGGCACCCCGCGACGCGCGTCCAACAAGGCGATTGGCGCCCGGCAGTAGCGATGCGATTTGAAAAACGGGTACCCACAACAAGCGCTCTCTCTCTGTCGTACCAGCCGATCCCAAACTTGAAAATCGTCCCGTCCAGAATTCCACCATTCGAACAGGCAATCCCTCAATTATAGCGGAACCGCCGCAGCGGCAAAGAGATGGTACAGCATCAGATAAACCACAACCCCTGTCACCGAAACATACAACCAGATCGGAAACGTCCACCGGGCCCATCGACGATGCACTTTGCGCTGGTTGCGGAGGCCATGATAAATAGTAATTCCCGCCAGAAACGGAACGGTTACTGCCAACAGCACGTGCGATATCAGAACTCCAAAATAGACCTGGCGAATCAGCCACACCGGGCTGGTAAAGGGTTTCCCGCGCTGTCCGGTCACTGCATATAACAATTGGTGGTAAACCAGATAACAGACCAGAAAAAGAACCGAGACCCCAAAGCAACTCAACATCGTTCGTATATGCGCGTGTTCCTGGCCCCGCTTGATGAGCCAATAGCCGCGCAACAGCAGCAACGCGGCTGTTGCGTTAAGGGTGGCGTTCACATGCGGCAATACTTCAACCGCGGTTTCCACGAAAACACCTGTTCAGTACGCGTCCTGAAGCAGACAGGCCTTGCCTGTCCATTACCGTCGTCTCACTTGCCGGCAGGCGCTGCCGCGGTCGGTTCAGGGGGATCTTCCTCCGCTCCCGGTCCGCCCACGGTAGCGTCCGTGGCGGCAGGCTCTTTCGCCGGATCTTCTTCTTCTTCAAGCAGCTCAACTACGAGTTGCTCCAAGGCATCCACCGCGCCTGAATCGTGCCAGATAAACCGCCCGCGGTTGTTACCCCATTTATCGGTCACCGTGAACTGATCAGAATGGCCTGGCCCCAGCTTTTCGTCGTTATCAGCGGCGATCTCAAATCGTTCAGCAGCAACTCGGCGAATGTATTGCATATCACCGGAGAGAAACAACCACCGCTGGGGATCCGCATCAAACTGGCGTGCGTAGGATCTCAAATGGCCTGGCGTATCAGTCTCCGGATCACAAGTAATACTCAAGAACCGGACTCGCTGCTCGCGAAAACGATTCTGAAGTTCCTGGACAATCGAATTCTGTTGACGGCAGGATTTATTGCAGCTGGAAAAAAACACACTCGTCACCCACACCTGTCCGGGCATTTCTTTCCCTGAATCAAAAGTCCGACCGCTGCGTTCGGTAAGCTCAAAATCGTGAATCCACGCCGCCTGCTCGCCGGCACTGCGTGGTTCACTGGTGGACTGCAGCACTTCCGCTGTCGCCAACGCACGAGGCTGTTGCCGCTTCCAAATCTGCCAAATCATCATCACACCACTGAACAGCAGTGCGAATGCCAGCCAAAAAGAAGCAGTCCTGCTCATTACCCGTCCCGTGTATCACTTTTTCCAGTTAAACCCATAAAATATCATGCCGCCCGCACTCCCGAGCAGCAACAGTCGCCCCCGGCGCTGGTCAGCAAACGCAAGCCGACAGGGCTGATTACTTAAACGCCTCGATGATCCCTGTTGAATTGCCACCGCAGCACACTGAAATTCACTCCGCCGCCGCCAGGCTGGCACAAACCATCTCCTTATCATTCCGCGCGAACACATGTCGATTGGCAAATGCCGGGTGGGACCAGCAGACACCCTTCCTTTGCCGTAATTGCTCGAGTGTGGGATCGAGTAGACGCGTCCTGCTGATCTCACGGAAGCCGCTGGGCGCGAGCTCGCCGATAATGAGTTCACCACGCTCGTTAAACATCCACGTTTGCTTGCCATGGCGGACAAAGTGGATCGTACTCCAGCGTGCTTTCGGAGTCGCCGTGAGATCCTCCCACAGGCGTTCCCCTGTTTTCGCATCCAAGCAGCGCAATTCCCCATAACTACATACACCATAAATGTGCTGACCGAGAAACACCGGCGTGCTGATAATCGAGTGTAACGCCTCCGTATTACGTTCATCGCGTCCTTTTTTCTGCCAGACGCGCGTCGCGTTCGGTCGGTCTTGTTGCAAACGCAGCATCAGCGATCCGTCGTAAAACGAGGTCACGAACACATCGTTCTGTGAAACAACCGGTGTGGCAATTCCGATGGGCATATTCTTTGGCGCAAAGGGGAACCTCCAGTAGACCTTGCCATCTAACGGATTGAGACCGGCAACGCTGTCGCCCGTCCAAAACAAGGCCACGTCAACCCCCGCTTGTTGGACCATAATGGGTGCCGAATACGACGCGCGATCATCCGACAATGCGGTCCACAAGGTCTCTCCACTCGACTTCTGCAGGGCCACGACACAGGCTTTTTCTCCGCCAATCTGCAGCAGGATCCGATCTTCGTAGATTAACGGAGAGGCAGAGATACCCCAGATCGGCATATCAATCGAAAATTCTGCGTTCAGGTCCTTCTTCCAGATCACCGTCCCCCGCACTGCGTCCAGGCAATGAAAATGACCCATGGCACCCAGAGCGTAGGCCCGACCGTCCTCAATCGAAACACTTGCGCGCGGCCCTGCCTGATAGCCAATACCCTTGTAGACACAATCGTAAGTCAATTTCCAGAGTTCTTTGCCAGTTTCCATATCAAAGCAAAGCACACGTTCTCGTTGCGGATCCAGCAGACGGTCGGTCACATAGACGCGCCCTTTGGCTACCGTAGGTCCACTGTAGCCGGATCCAACCGGTACGCGCCAGCGCAAAGGTAGTTGGTCACTCGAAAATCGGCTGACAATCCCTGTCTCTCGCCACTCACCGTCTCGCTGTGGACCACGCCATTGTGGCCAGTCATCGGCCAGGGCCACGACCGTTGTGGCGATCCAGATGAGACTGATCATTCCAGACAACTGACGGCTCATGAGCAACTCCTGAATCGGCTAAACATCTGAGAGCGGAAGCACACAGGAATTATACCAGCTGCGCCCTCTCCTGATCAGTCCTCTTGCTGGCAGAACAACCCCGTGCAATGTCCTCGAGTACTTGCTGGAACTCCTTCACAGGCATGGCAAAACACCACCACACCCGCATCCTCGTCTGGAGTTGCTGAAACCACAGGATGCGTATAATCAAACTGTTTCGGCATGAAGCCGACAAGCCGCTTTGTCCTACTCGTATCGCGGGCGCCTGATTCACGGAAATTCCATGCTCGCATCAGACGTACGTGCGCTACTGACCTCCATGAAAGACCCGCAAGCGGATCTGGCATCTCTCACCAGTTGCGCCGGTCAGTTGTTGCGCACCGCACTGGAGTCCGACCTCACCGAACGCCAGGCAGCCTTGGAGCAACTGTCTCGTGTTTTCGCGACCAGCAGTGGTATCAGGGCCACTTGCCTGTCCATGATTTGTGGCGCCTTGATCGAACACGGCTGCCCGCCAGAGCCGCTGGCAAGTCCCCTGTTTCTCCGGATTGGAGAACTGCTGCCGCAAGTCATCGAACTCTACGATCTCTGTGCAGCGCACAGTGAAGAATCAACGAGCGAAGCCGACCACGACAACTCGGAGGCCCAGTTTCCGACGGTTCTGGAACAGCATCGTGAACGATTTCCCGCACTCTATAAAGCCTGGCACGACCTGGACCGCTTTGCCCCGGCGGTGATCGCGGTACTATCCACCAGTCCTCAATGGCGCAGTATGGCTCAGTGTTTCCAGGAACAACTCAAGCACATCATGGATCGCCACCAGGCGGCGCGTTGGCTGGTTCGCCTGCTCGCCGTCGTTGAAGGCGGACTGCTACTGATTGAACCGGCAACCTTCTCAGGATGGCAGGCACGGATGAGCGGAATTGCAGACAACTACCAGCTACAAACGCTTTTACTGGCCGCACTCAACGACAATGCTATATCGATACCGGTACCGCCCAGCGCGGGCGCGATCGATGTCGCGCGGGGAATTGGACCTCAACAAAGTCCCGACGAGGTGTCCGGTCGCTGGGACTTCTACAGTTGGCAGGCGGTCCAAGGGAACCTGCAACTGCCAGGAATCGAACACCCCCTGGCCCGCGAGTACAAAATTCTCGACACGGGACTGCCTGCAGAAATCCCCCTGTTTGCCGGGCAACGCGTCTTGCTGCTGGGCCCCCGAACACAACACCTCCACTGGGTTTCCCAACGGCCCTTCGGACACCTGAAGGCCAACTTGCATTACGAATACGCTCTGACTCCCGACTCCTGCCGCAACTGGCTGCAGCGGATGTACCAGCAACGCCGGCAGGCATAGCTACCGATATCACGTCAAGAATTCCCACCCAGGTTGAACAGCATTGAGAGATAGCGGGATTGAGTTGGTATTCCGGTTGTGATCTGATGGACAAACAGACTGATGGACGAACAGACTGATGGACGAACCACGTCGCCGCCCGGATCAGGTAACCCGTCGTGAAGACACATAAAAACCCCCTGTACCCGTTGATGGGCCTGGTAGGATTTCTGTTTTCGGTCACTGCGTTTGCGTATTTTGTGATGAGCTGGCGGGCCATTCATTCCCGCGAAGATGCTAGTCCCCAACATGCGATGATGGACTTCATCGATCAATACGGGATTTTACTACTTTCGCTCGAACTAGGTCTGCTCGCCTTGTTAACTTTCGGCATCATGGCCACTGACCGCGAACCACCGGAAGGGTCAAACACACCATCGGGGAAACCCGCCACCAATTCTCGCTCTTCACGAAAAGAGGCCTGATCTTATGCCCGTTAATCACTACGAAACCGTTACACAAGAAGCCGTCGATATGGATGGCGCAGAAGGATGCCAGGTGCGCTGGTTGATCGGTCAGGACGATGGCGCTCCACATTTCGCCATGCGGCAATATGAAGTTGCCTGCGGAGGCTTCACGCCACGCCATCAGCATCCCTATGAACACGAGGTATTCATCCTGGAAGGGCAGGGCGTGCTGTTTGAGGGCGACGTAGAACAGCCGCTGCGCGCTGGAGACGTGGCGTTCGTGGCACCCGATCAGCTACACCAGTTTCGGAACACCGGAGAAACTCCGCTTAAGTTCCTCTGCCTGATTCCCCACGTGACAACCGATTCAGGCAATGCCGTCAGCCGCGACTGCACCGTGGAGTAACGCCGTTATGGTCCAATCGGTCGCACAACAGGTCGAAACCCTTCGACAGCAAATTCGTGAACATGACCGTAAATACTACGTGCTCGCGGCTCCGGAAATCAGTGATCTCGAATACGACCAGCTGATGCAGCAGCTGCAACAGCTGGAACACGAGCACCCGGACCTGATCTCTCCCGACAGTCCATCGCAGCGCGTCGGCGATGAACCTGTAGCCAATCTGCAACAATTTGCACACCGTCAACCGATGCTCTCCATTGACAACACCTACAGCATCGCTGAGCTGGAATCCTATGTCGACCGGACACTACGGCAACTAGAGGGCGAGCAGGTCGAATGGGTGGTCGAGTTAAAGATCGATGGTGTCGCCGCATCGCTAATTTACGAAGAGGGCCAACTGGTGCGTGCTCTGACACGGGGTAACGGGCAGTTGGGGGACGACATCACACACAACATCAGAACAATCAGCGATGTGCCACTTGTTCTCAGTGGCAATCCACCGCAACGCCTGGAAGTCCGGGGAGAGGTCTACATGACCAATGCGGATCTGGTGACACTCAACCAGCGACAGCAAGCGCGTAACGAACCGGTCTATGCAAATACGCGCAATGTGACCGCTGGAGCCATCCGACGCCTGGACCCACGTGAATGCGCCCAACGCCGCCTGCGAATGCTGTTTCACGGCGTCGGAGACTGTGTCGGGTTGCGTGCCACAACCCACCTCGAGTTCTTGCAGGAAATCGGGGGACACGGGCTGACTCCAACGCCGAGAGCAGCGCGTTTTGATACCTTTAACGCCGCAGCTGCCTACTGCGACAGCTTGATTTCGAGCCTGCACGAACTCGATTTTGAAGTCGATGGTCTGGTACTCAAAGTCAACCGCTTTGACCAGCGAGAACGTCTGGGCAGTACCGCCAAGAGCCCACGCTGGTTGATCGCCTACAAGTTTGAGAAATACGAGGCGACCACCCGGTTGACCGGTATCCACGTCCAGATCGGCAAGACGGGCACAGTGACACCCGTCGCAGAACTCGAACCGGTGGAAATTGCCTCAACCATGGTGAGCCGTGCAAGTCTTCACAACGCGGTCGAAATTGCCCGCAAGGATGTACAAATCGGCGACAAGGTCGTTGTCGAAAAGGCCGGCAAGATCATCCCGCACATTGTCCGTGTGGAAAAGCACGAAAGACCGTTCGGACTCCCCCGGTTCGATTTCCCCAGTCGTTGTCCAGTCTGTCACACCCGGTTGGTGCAGGACGAGGGTGGGATCTACATTCGTTGTCCCCACCATGCTTGTCCGGCGCAGTGGAAAGAACGTATTCGATTTTTCGCCAGCCGAAACGCCATGGATATCGAAGGCCTCGGAGACAAACTTGTTGATCAGCTTGTCACCGCCGGCCTGGTCCGCAGCTATGGTGACCTTTATCACCTGCAGAAAGATCAACTACTAAAGCTTGAAAGGATGGGAGATAAATCCGCTGAGAAACTTCTTCAGGCGATCGCCAAAAGCAAGACGCGCAGCCTGGCCGAGCTACTCAATGCGCTTTCGATTCGGCACGTCGGCAGCCGGGTTGCGCAAGTTCTCTCCGAGCAATGGAATTCCCTTGCTGCTTTGCAGCAAGCAAGCATCGAAGAGCTCAGTGAGGTGCATGAAATTGGTCCGATCATTGCAAAAAGTGTGCACGAGTTCATACACAGCGAATACGGTCAACAAACACTCACCGACCTGCAAGCCGCAGGACTCACACCTGCCAAGGACGAACCATCGCCTGATCCCCAGGGCGGCAAACCGCCAGGATCAACCGGCGGCAAACTGGCAGGAAAGGTACTTGTCGTATCGGGCACATTGACGCGTCCCCGACGAGAAATCCACCGCTTGATCGAACTCCACGGAGGTCGTCCCGTCAGTAGTGTCTCGCGGCAAACCGACTATCTGGTTGCCGGGGAGAACGCCGGCAGTAAACTCACCAAAGCACAACAATGGGATATCTCCATCCTGAACGAAGACGAGTTTGAAGCGATTATCGCTGCAGACCAGGATGACACCGATCGCCCCTGACCAGATCATCGTCAGTCGAAAATCCCAGGCACAGCTCGCGCAGGCAAACTAGAAACCGTTGTCGGCTCGTTCTCGAAAACCGACCCGAACCATCTCCCATCGTGACACTATCTCGCATCGCAATACAGCGCCCGAGCATCACACGAGCCCTGAAAACTTGACATTCCGCCGCGCCCAGGCATAGGATTGACGGGTAGCCGGCTAGTCCGCCCGGACACCATTTCTCCCAGCCTGCGTGGCGTGGTTCGGGAATCAGGGCAGCGCAGCAGCCAGTCGTGTTCGCGCGATTCTAATATCATTCCCCCACAACCCCAAGTGCCATGAGCGTGGATCTTCTGCGGCCCATCATGATCAGCAAACCACGACTCGTTCTGTGGACTGTGTTTCTCAGTAGTTGTCTGGGTTGGCACACGGAACGCAGCGCTGCAGACCAGATTGTGTTGCGCGACCTCACCATTCTAACCAACCGGCGTGTGGAGCAATTTAACGAAGACGATATTCGGCTGGACAATGGTCAACGCCTCGGCTGGGACCAAATCGAGAAGGCACAGATTTCCAATGATCAGGCCAGGTTCAATCAACTACTAAGCGAACTCGGCACTCCCCTCTATCGGATTCGCCAACGCTTGAAGGTCGGTGATTACTCGGCGCTGTTACGTCATGCCGAGACCCTGTATTCACGCTACTCGGCACGGCGCAGCAAAACCGCGTATATGGTCGTGCAGGCAGTCATGTGGGGACGCCTGGCGGCAGGACAACGGGCGCTCGCGGTCGAACCCTACTTGCGGTGTTATCACCTGCTCCGCGGAGTAGGGGATCAGCCGATCCCTTTGCCTGGCAAGAGACGCCTGCAATTCGATGCTGAGACCGGAATCTGCAAAGAATTCTTGCCTCTCTGGTTCGATCGCACAGCGGCTGCCAGTGCCCTGAAACAGGTCACTACATTGATCGAGATGACAGCCACTCCCTGTCCTGCCGCACACCTGTACCAGACGGCACTGGTGTTCGCGAGCGCAGCCCCAGCAGCCGAACTGGCGGCCGTCAGCACCTCCAGCAAATTGACGCTAGCCAGGCAATTCGCCTCTATCTTGCAGGTGCAACGCGAGGTTCTCATGGGCCAACCGGGAACCGCGATGCTCAATCTGGAAAGTGCCTTATCACGCGTCGACCCCAGCTTGCGTCCATTGGCCTTCTACTGGCTGGGACGGTCCCACCTGCTGAAACAAGACCCCCTTCAGCAGCGTCAGGGTTTACTGTTACTGCTTAAAATCCCGGCCTTGCACCACCGGACATTTCCCAACATCGCCGCGGCAGGGCTGGCTTACGCCGCACAGACACTGCACGATGCGGGGGACGAGCGAGCGAGCGCTGCGTTGCAGCGAGAATTGTCAACGCGTTATTCCGGCAGCTGGCATGCCCTCCAGCAAGGCGAACAAACCGACGTTAAAAAACCAACCGAGAAATCCCCATGACCATTGAGTCTGTTTCCTGTTTCACTGAGCGCGTTGAAACCTGCCCGCTGGTGCGCGGGTTTCTACTCGGGCTGACTTTCTTGGCACTGACCATTGCTAGCCCAGTCTCATTCAGTTACGGTCAAGAAAGTAGTACCGGGGAGAGCTTGTCAGAGGTGGCTCCTCAAGCCCCCGCTCCAGAGCCATCAGATAGCGGAAAACACCGCAGTCTATTCGACACATTGGCCGATGGCGGCCTGGTCGGAGCATTGATCGGATTACTTTCCATGATCGCGGTGGGGTTTGTCGTCGAACACTTCATCCACATTCGCCACACAACCATGATGCCAGACACGCTCGTGCTTGACCTGGAAGAACTGATTCATGACGGGCAACTCGAAGAAGCGACAGAACTCTGCAAGGACCCCAGCAACGACTCACTGATCGCACACGTTGTTCTGGCCGGCCTGGAACGCTTTCAAGGAAGCCAATTTGGCTTTGCCGAATACAAAGCTGCTGTAGAAGAGGCCGGGGAAGATCAAACCGGTCGCCTCTACCGCAAAACCGAAGTCCTGAATTTGATCGGATCCATCGCACCGATGCTGGGATTGACCGGAACAGTACTTGGAATGATCGACGCATTCAACCAAATCGCCGCATCGGGTGGCATGGCCAAACCTGACCAGCTGGCTGCAGGAATTGGCCAGGCGCTGGTCACCACGCTAATGGGTTTGGTCGTGGCGATTCCGACCATGATCGCCTTTAGTTTTTTCCGCAATCGCATTGACTCGATCGTGGCAGAAGCTGGCAAACGCGTCGAACAAATCCTGACTCCCCTGGGTCAACGCCGGTCCTGACAGACACGTCACGCGTTTCACCTCCCCCACGGCGATGGAATCATGCGACTCAGTAAACGTTCAGGCAGCCGCCTTTTGCGAATGAACATGACGCCAATGATCGACATCGTGTTCTTGTTGCTGATCTTTTTTATGACCGTGACCCAGGCTTCCCGAATCAAAGAAGAGCAGCTGGAACTACCGCAGCAAGAAGGATCCCGTGACAAAGAAATCTCTTCCCTGACAATTAACATACGCCAGGATGGACAGCTGGTAATGCTGGGCCGCGTCTTGCAACCAGACCGAGTGCTGACCCTGGTCAACGAAGAACTGGCGCGTGTGGACAACGATCCTCGACGAATCAACATCGAATTGCGTGTTGACCAGCGAGGCGAAAGCCGCGCTGCCAACCAAATCGCCAGGTCACTCGAACAACTCAATATCAAACGCGTTTCTTTTGCGGTCCAAGTGCCCCGGTGATTGCACTGGCCCGGGCCCACTTGGCCTAACGGTTCGTTTTGCAGGTACCCCGATGAAACTCAGCAATCGCAAACATCGCCGTGACACTGCGGTCGAGCTGTCGATGACGAGTATGATCGATGTCGTATTCCTGCTGCTGATTTTCTTCATGACCACAGCAAGTTTCATCAAAACTGAACGCAATCTGGATTCTGGAATCAAGGTAGAAAAAAAATCCAGCAGTGCTGCCTCAGACCTGGAACCAGCGATTGTCGAGGTCCTTCGCAGTGGCGAACGCTTCGTCTTTCGCCTGGGCAGCCGCGAATTCGGCGCCACCGAAGAACTGGTCGATGTCTTGCGGCAATTTGAAAACAAACACGACGGCGCATTTGTACGCGTGAGTGATGAGGCGCCATTCCGGATGGCCGCCGCGGCAGTTCAAGCCTGCAAACGGGCCGGTTTTGCCATCGTCTCGTACGTACCCTTCGGAAACAATGAATAGTCTACTCTCCACAATCCGCCGCGGATTTTGCGCGCTCGTACTGATCGCAACGAACGTCTGCCTTGCTAGTGGTGCAGACGATGCCCTGCAAACGCGCCAGCAAGTCGACCGTTTTCTGGCCCGGTTAGGCTTGGTTGATCTGCAAATCCTGCATCTGGAACAGTCCCTGAATACCGTCCAAAAAGGCAACGAGGCAACCAGGCTTGCACGACGGATTGCCGACCTCTACGCCAGTCAACTGATGCGTTATTCTGCTGATGCAGCACGCTATCAGGAACAAGTGGCCCGCATCACGGTCTTGCTGAAACGATTTCCTGAAGCCAAAACCTCTTCGCTGCAGGTCATGCTCCTGCAAGCGGATTACAATCGGGCTGAATCGCTGGCTAGTCGATGGATCGGAAATTCGACCGATCAAGATTCACGCAGCAAAGCGCTGGGAATTCTCTCGCGGATCAGCCCTCCATTAGATCAGCTCCAAACTCAACTCAACAAACAAGCGGATCAACTCAAGGAACAGCTGGACGCCTATGACGCGAACCTGCAACGAGCCCGGCGACGGAACGGATTGAACAGCCCGGACAATCCGGACACAAGCCGTGAAGTGCCTGCGACTGAAGATGCTTTTCAGCTACTGCAAAGTGACTGGCGTCGTCTGCAAGGAATTGCGAATCGCGCAACCTACGTCACCGCCTGGTCCCTGTACTACCAGGGGTTTCTCCAATCCGTCGATCAAAACAGCCCGCTCTATGCCAAGTCCAGACGTTTGTTCGAACTTTTACTGGGAATTGAACCGGGTGAATCACTCAAAGACATCGATTCGGACTGGCTGAATCTGGAAACCGAATACCTGGCACGCTCCGTAATTGGTCTGGGTCTGGCAGAAGCCATCACCGGCCAGGTTGCCAATAGTCGAATCTGTTTTCAGTGGCTCGATCAAGCCACCGTGTCCCCCGCGATCCGGGACGAAGGATCGCACTGGTACGTACGGAGCCTCTGCCACGCCGCAGCCTGGCAGGAAGTGCTGGCTTACGCGGAACGACGGATCAGCCGATTTTCTGGCAGTGCAACCAATGGCCAGCTGGGGCTCTGTCTGGCGCTGGTACAGGCGGCGTACGGAGCTGCCAAAGACACTCCCCAGAAGGCCGCACTTAGTGATCTTGGATTGAAGGGACTGGCACGACTCCAACAAAGAACGCTGATCCTGGGACTGATTGCTCGCTACCAGATTCAAATCGGCTCAGCTTCTGGAATGGTTTTGCAATGGATCAAAGGCCAACAACTCTTGACTGCGGCAGAGCAAACTCGGCAACCAGAGGACTACCGGAAGGCAGCAGATATTCTCGCCATCGCCCTGGCGAGTAAAGACGCGAGTTCACAAGCCTCGCTCCGTAGTCGTTGCCGTTATGACCTGGCGATGTGCCAGTTTCGCCTGGGGAACCTGGCCGAGGCTGGGCCTGGCTTTGAAGAATCCGTCAGTGGTCTGAAAGCAGCAGGTGAGACGATTGCTGTCGACGCGCTGTGGAATGCCTTCGTGTGCTACAAACGCCTCGGCAAGGACGACGCCCGTTATCTGCCACGAGCCATTAACATACTCGCCAGTATCAAACGAGATTACCCCCAACACGAATACGCGCGCCAGGCGGACCGCTGGACGGCGCGTTTGATGCGAGACTCTTCTCCACAGAAGGTCATTCGCCAGCTGCAGAACGTCGGCCCCGAAGACGATGGCTACCTAGACGCGCAATACGACTTGTGCACACTACTTCATCAACAATGGTCGAGCCAACGCGCTAACGCCACACAGGCCACCAAATTCGCCAACGGAGTTCGCCAGGCCGCGGATCTTTTTGACAAGCTGGCTGACACAAACCGCGACGCCCGTCGCCGTGTCAAAGTCCTGGTACTGGCCGCCGAAGTGTCACTACTCGCAAAAGACCCGCTCGTTGAACTGGCCGCCGGATTTTTGGACCGGGCAAAGCCTCTCGCAGAACCACTTCCCACCACCGAATCGACTCTAGCCGATTATCATTACCAGTGGTTGCGCGTGGCGCAGTCTCGCGTACGCGACGACTCGATTCGCGAACACGCAAATTGGCTCGTGAAACATACGACACAGCCCACCTATCGCCTGGTAGCGTTGGTCTCGTCGGCACAAGCCGTAGATCGCCAACTTGCAAACGCCGCTGGTGCCCAACGGCAAGCCCTGTTAATGGCGGGCTATCAGATCTATCACGAGCTGAGCCAGCGACTAGGCGCGGGTCGAGAAGCCATCCTCGGTCGCAAGAACGCCCGTGTCGCAGCGTCGCGACTGGCCTCGTACGCCACCGCGCTGAAAAAGTACCCGGAAGCCATCACGCTGCTCGACCGACTGGTCAGCGCCTTTCCCAAGGATCGCAACTACCTCAAACGGGCCGGTCGTGTACAACTCCGTGCCGGAAACCCGGAGCAATCTCTGGCACACTGGAGAACTCTCCTGGCAGGATCCGCGAAATCATCCGATACCTGGTTTGAGGCCAAGTACCATCAGATACTCTGTCTGCAAAAAATTGACAAAAACCGAGCACAACAAGTGCTGCGTCAATTCAAATTGTTGCACCCTAAAGACGGGCCGCCGGCCTGGCGTGAGCGATTTCGACAACTGACTCCGTAGAAATGCAACTACTGTTAGAGCGAACCGGTTACTCAATAGCCCAAGTGAACGGTGATGGATACTCCCGATAAACGCGAACAATCTCAGCGTGCCGACGAGCATCACTTGGCGCAAGCGTTCCTGGAGCAAGCAGCCCTGCTCCTGGCCAAACAGCCCGAAATGACTCCGGAGCTGGAAACCCAGCTTGCCCGTATCGCGCAGCAAGTGGGAATCCCCGACGCGCAGCAGCAAATCGTGGTGCAACTACTGCTCCACCAACAAGCGTCCAGGCAGTCAAATGCCTCACCTTCTGAGACGGCACCTGTCGCCGACCCTCCTCCTGTAACCGCTGCCCAGACCAAAAGCCAACCCACTGCTCCCCAGCCGCCTCCCCTTCCTGCTCCCCCTGCGCCAGCACCTCCAAGGGTGAGTCCACCTGCGCCCGTCCAGACAGCAACGTCCTCCATACAAACGGCCGCCACAGAACCCCTCTCGCCGGCAGCACCAACTGGGGATACCGCGGCCCACATCGACGCCTTTCTGGAACAGGCCCGGCAACGCGTCACGCAAGATGCTGCGGTCACTCTCACGCGGAGCGACCTGGAGAAACTGGCCTTGGAAACAGGACTGGCCGCAGCTGCCGTTCACGATTTGTTGGAGTCCCTGACCGGCGTACCACTAAAATCGGCAGGCACGCCACGGAAATCGGCAGGCACGCCAGCTACCGACAACCCGCCGCCGTCTTTGGAAAGTACTCCGCCAGGGATTCCCGCTGAACAATTTCTCGACCGCGCACGCGAATTCTGTGAAGGCACCGATACGTTGTCACGTGCCGTGGTGCGGAAGCTCTCTCGTCTCGGTCTCAAGGAGTACCGGCTCTCCTCGGTGTACATTGATCACCTGCTCCAACAAGTCATCAATGAAAAAGGGCTGCAGAAATCCGACCAGGAATCGTCACCCCACTTGCCCGACGATCCTAGAATACGAGCTTTCCTGGCATCCGCAGCGCCCATTCTCGCGGAATATCGCGGTATCAATACCCAAAGCCGCCTGCTGCTGTCGGCCGTCGCGAATGACCACAAGCTGGAGGAAGATGAGGTCGAACTGGCAATCGGCCACCTGCAGTCCCAGCCCGAGGAGCGCGCCGATGTCGTCACGGAATCCCAGATGCGGGAGCGTGTAGAGTCGTTTGAAAAACATCTGCGTGAAGTTTTGCAACAGCAGCCGCATGGCATTATTACTCCCCGCATCCTCCGCAAACTTCAGGACGCTGGGGTCCAAGGAGAGGGACTCTCCATGGCCCTGGCCAAAAAAACAATCCACTCCGTAGCCCAAGATACCGGTGTGCGCACAATCACACAGGAACGAGCGGTCGAATTCATTGACCGGCTGCTCGATGATCTTCTGGAACATCGGTCCCGCATCAATGGAACCATGCGGCAGCAACTCCACCAGGAAGGACAACAATGGGGTTTGTCCGGTGACCAGATCAATGCCGTCATCAGTGAGCGTCTGGCGGCAAACCAGGTCACCCGCCTGCGCAGTGCCCGACGAACCATGACCTTCTTCGGTTTTACCTTCGTGCTGCTACTGGGGATCTGTAGTGCGCTCCTTTATCAGATCCTGCAGCTTGAACCTCGCGCGACTCGCCCCGCTAGTGACACGGAAGCCACCGACTCCGCAGACACCTCGGAAGCACCGGTCGCTGCTGCGGCGACAACGGACCGCACGACCGCCGGAGACGACTGGCGCGACGGACCCCTGAATGCCGCAATTTCCCAGGCCCGTGGAGTCGACAGTGCCTGGCGCGAGCCACTCGAGCAACTGAGCGCCGGAAGCGAAACGACGCGTTCCGCAGCCTACCAGCGACTCGTCAGCCTGGCCATCGAAAATGTCGACGCTCCAACCCGAACCCAGCTGCTGGGAAATGTGCTCGCCGGGTGCTATGCAGGAGATCCCTCCGACACCAGTGCCCAGCAACTGCGCGATACATTGCTGGACACAATTCTCGATCCCGAAACGCCGCTCGACCCGGAAGACCAGGCACCCTTCGATCTCACCATTTGGACGATCGAGACCGTGGCCACAGCACTTTCACGTCCCAGTCTCTCTGACCAGCGGTCGACAGCATTGGCCGAAGCGACCGGCGAACGAATTGGCTGGTTAATCGACGCCAGCCTTTCGCCACAGGAACTGCACCGCCAATGTCGGGCCGCCGTTTCGCGACATTTCTTTCATGTTCTGACGGCGGCGGCCGCGTTTCATCCGGTGAAAATCCACGAGCTGCGCGAATACGCCTATCAGGACGCACGCAACTGGCTGGACGCAGCAGAAATCGACCGGCTGGACGTCGCCTTCCTGGTCGAAGCTTTGCGTCGTGTGGGTGATGAATGGGACGTCTACCGCAGCGCAGTCGAGCGTTGTGTCCGTTCTCCCGATCCTGCAGTAGTGCTCAAGTTGCTTGAGATGTACCAGGAAATTCCTAATCGTTCACTGGTTTCCTACCTCACCGACCTCCTGCTGGCGCGTGCTGGAAAGCCGGCCGCCGGTACCAGACTGACACCCGCGGATGTGTCAGAACGTGTCCGTGTGAGCTTGGGAACGGATGCAGCGGCCACTCCGGAAGGTCGCTGGCGAGTCCTCTGGTCAGCTGCTGCAAGTGCTGTTGATCGGCTCTCTCCATCCTCACGGGATGCGGACTGGGCGCTGCTCGATGATGTTCTGCAACTGGCCCATCTCAACACGATGGCATGTGCGTTGGACCAGAAAGAAAGGGGAACCGCCACCTTCGATCAACTCCATCGGGCAGGTGCTCCACCAGCAACACGCAACCTGGACAATCCCAGTCCCCGCGGCAGATCTCCCTACGTGGGATTGTCGGGGACAACACGCAGCGCCATCGAAATTACCCGGCAGGACCGCTACATTGCACGTGCGTTGGAGGTGCTCTCCGCGCCACGGCTCGCACAACGCCAGAGCGCCTTGTCACAACTGGTCGACTTGACCCGGAATGCCGATCTGACCGGCGGACAAGCGACCAGGCTGGTACGGTACCTCACAGGAAAAAACAAAGGGCAGGTCGAATTTGACTACATGCTGGCCGCGCTGCCTTCTTTTCGACACCTACCCTACCTGAAACTAGCTTTGGCGGACCACATCGCAGCCCAACAGGAAGTCCTCCCAAAATTGTCCCAAGTGGTCGCAAAACTGCTTGACCTGGAGGAGCAAAGCGGCGGGTCCTTGGAAACCTGGAAACGCGATTTGCAACAACAATTACTACGCCACGCGCTCTCTGGAGACGATACTGAAACACGCGATTCGGGGACTGGGATTCATGACAGTGTGCAGGAATCGCTTACCGAATCGTACGCGACACAGGCCCGTTTGCGAGGTCTTGCAGAGGCCCAGTACGTGGGCGCGACATCCCCATCGGAAGTACTCGCCGCCTTGGCAAGGCATGCCGCTGGAATCCTGGAACCTGCCGTAACCGGTGCGAATCGCCACTTCGCAATGCAAATCAACAAACAGATCGACGCGGCAGAATATCTCTCGCCGAATGACTTTGCCCTGACGGTACGATTACAACGCCTGTGGTTACGACTGTTATGCATCGATGTCGTCCGCAGGCACGCTAAACTTCAGTCGCAAGCAGATGCGATCATCGAGCAACTCCACCAGGAAGACGAAAAAACAACGGAACTTGTCGCCCAACTTCGCAGCGGGGAAACGGCCTTGTTGCGCACCTGGCTCTTGCTGGCAGAGAACACCGAATGAAACACCTCGTCCTTGACAACACCGCCCGCACCACCGCGGGCGTCAGGCTCTTGTCAACCTGCTGGCTGCGGTTGTTGTTGACTATTGCCTTATGCCTGTGCGTTACACACGCCGCGCAGGGTGTGCTAATTTCCACCAAGAGCGGAGAAGAGATACGTGGATTCTTGATTCGCCAGGATGACAATCAGGTCATCCTCGATGAAGTTCGGTCTGATGGAACCAAAGCCCGCCGCCGGCTTGAACGGAGCGAAATTGCCCTCATCGTGGTCACCGTCTCGGCAGCCGATTTCGCCACACTGCAACACGACGAGCCAGCCAGCTACCGGGATCTGGCGGAAGAACTGGCCGTCAAACGCAAGGACCCGGATGCCCACCACGCTGCGCTGCGGCTCTATTTGATCGCCGCTTTTCTGGAACCAGAAACTCTGGGCCGCAGCTCCCTGTTAGGCATGGTCAGCCTCGCCCGGAACCCAGCTGAAGAACGTCGTTTTCGAGCAATGCTGTTTCTGCTTGACCCCGATGCAGACCGGGCAATTCTCAAAGAACCTGACCGCTTTCGTCCATCTGACCGAGAGCAAATCGACATCCAAAACCGGCTGCTGGCTGCCTTACGTGCCTTGCGGCGCGGTAGCAAGTCCGAAGCCTTGCGAATCGCCCAACGTCCGGAGGTCAAGCAGCATCTGCAACGTTACACCGACATACTCGAGCATCACGAATTGGTTACCGCCTGTACGCCGGGGACCAATCGACGCAAACTGACTCCATTGACACTCCAAAAAGTGATCAAACTCGAACTCGCGATCCTCTTTCCAGTCTCTCCCGGCCCAGCTACCTTCAAAGTGAAAAGTGCTGGCAACTCCTGGTCAAACCTGTTTAAACGTACGTCTCCGAGTCCCACGCTGCCATTGCGTCTGGAGTCGCTTACCGAATTCGATCCACGCAAATCCCAGTTTCGAAATGGTGCCTGGATTCGTCCACGAAACGTCAATACGGCTCCCTGATTCCACTTGTCAGGATGCCATACCGGTTCCGGATAACTGCCGCGCATCTGCAGCGGCGACGTTTCCGCAACCACACACCGTCAGGCTGTCACGATTTGCTGTGTTTTGTCGACCATAAACTCTTGTCCCTGGTCCTGCCCTTTCCTCTACGCCTCCTTGGCCGGGAATCCGAATAGATGCTCAAAGTAGGTGACCAACCCGTCCCCGGTTATCGGCTTGACTCGTTCCTGGGACGTGGCCAGTTCGGTGAAGTCTGGAGAGCGACCTCACCGGGTGGTGCGCAAGTAGCACTCAAGTTCCTCGATCTACGTGACCAGCAAGGCCTTAAAGAACTGCGCGCTGTACAGCAAATCAAGACGATCCGTCACCCACATCTGGCCTCAGTCATCGCGTTGTGGTTACGGAACTCAGCCGGCCAGGTATTAGACGACAAGCTGTTATCCCCAGAAGACGCGCCACAGGAACACGAATCCGAATCAGATCGCGAGACACAATCTCCCAGCGAAACACAAACGTTATCGTACGAGAACGTTCCCCGACAGCTGGTGGTCGCAACACTGCTCTGTGACAAGAACCTCCACGAGCGTCTGCAGGAGTGCCAAGAGCAAGGCCATGAGGGGATCCCCCCGGACGAGCTCCTGAACGCGATGACGGAAGCCGCCAAGGGAATCGACTTTTTGAATGCGCCACAGCACCTCCTGGACAACGAACAGGTCAGTATCCAGCACTGCGATATCAAGCCGGCAAACCTTATGCTCACAGGTGCATCAGTGATGATCGGTGACTTCGGGCTGGCGCGCTTCTTTAGCGATCAATGGGCGACACTCACGGGAACCGAAATGGCCGGGTCACCCGCTTATATGGCACCCGAATGTATCAACCAGCGACCTTCACAAAACACGGACCAGTACTCTCTGGCGATCACGTACTTCGAGTTACGAACGGGCCGACTGCCATTTCATTCTTTCGGGATCGTCGAGGTCCTGGATGCCCACCGCAATGGCAATCTCGACCTGACTGCGCTCCCTCCACTGGAACGCAGTGTTATCTCCAAAGCCACATCATTGGATCCCGCCGAACGTTTTGATTCCTGCCAGGAGATGGTGCATACACTGGCCGAAGCGTTTACCGACAAGGCGCCCAGCGGGGTGATTGACAATCGACAGCGCCAGAAAACCACCCTGGTGCTGGGCGGGTTGATGCTCGCAGTACTGCTGACATTAATGGGAACCTGGTGGTTCACTGGACCAACACCCCAGCCCCCTTCCAAGACACAGGTACCAGGAACGAGTGCTTCGGATCTGACAGCCGCACGAACCCACGCAAACGAGTCGTTCCAGACTGCAAAGCTCGAACCACTTGACCAGCAGAACCTCGACACGGCAAGCGGTCAATACCAGCAAGCATTGCGCATCGCCCCGGCGGCGTATGCCGTCACACCATCGATCCACGAGATTTTCAATCAGCCCGAAACAGACCGCTTTACGCTGCGTTGCCTGGCAACCCTCTCCACCAGTGAATGGCTCATCACTCGTTTGCAAGGTAGTCAGATCGCACTCTGGGCACTCGCCGAACACCCGTTCCGGCACCGCGTGCTTTACGAACATCGACAAAGCCCTGACTCCGGCACTGACGTCTGTAACCTGATCGCACGCGGATCCTATATCGTTTCCGCCGACCTCGACGAACAAGTCTCTATTGCAAGACTTAGTGCCACAGGAAAAATCGAAACAACTTTACAGCCGTCAACCTTGCGCGGCTGGATCTTGTCCATTAGCTTCGATCAACGGTGGCTCGTTACCGGAGACCTGAATGGCCAACTGCTACGTTGGGACTTGAACTGGCAAGATCCCACAGCCATTCCCGTCCTGGTCGGCCAGCACCCCGAACAAATCCACGACATCCAAATCACGCCCGATAATCAGTGGGCCATTACCAGCAGTACCGGGGGGCAAGTGCAACGCTGGAAACTCCAGCAACCCGATCCCAGCTCACCCATTGAAGTGTTGAAAACCCCGCAAAACGATCCTCCCGCACTGGCTGTTTCGAATGACAATCAGTTTGCCGCACTCGGCAAGAGCGCCAATCCAGAGGGGGAGTATCACATCGAGCTGGTGCGGCTGGGAGACGGCCCAACGCCTGAGGGACAACACGGTCATTTAGATACGATTACCTGCCTCCGCTTTCGCTCCAATTCTCCATCTGCCGCTGAAAATCCCCAGCCAACTCTGCTGGCCAGCGGCGCCGCAGACGGCAGTGTGCACCTCTGGGATCTGACAGAAAACACCAGCCGACCTCTCTCCGGACAGCACCGCGGTGCCATTCATTCGATCGCCTTCGGACCATTGGCTGGGTGGCTAGTCACGGGCAGTGACGATGGAACCGTGCGTCTATGGCATTACGAGGACCCCAACAGCCGCCCCCTCATACTCAATAGCGACATCGGACGCATTGCACAAGTTGTAGTCACCCCTAAGTGGTTGATCGCCGGAGGTCACAATGGTGCACTGGTCAGTTGGGACCTGCGACGTTGCCTGGTCGTCAAACACGCCTGCGACGCACTGCAGATTCCGATTACCCCGGCAGCGAAGACCGACTGATCAAGGGCTGTATCGCGCCTCTCCGAACTCAGCGAATCTGCTCGGCAACCGCATCATGGATCTGCGGAAAATGCTCAAAACGGTTCTCCCCATTGCGATCGTCCCAACGGAGCTGGCGGCGTATGAAGTCCGCCTCACTGCTTTCCTCAAAATGCGCCAGGAT
The DNA here is from genome assembly GCA_002724245.1 of Planctomycetaceae bacterium. GTDB lineage: Bacteria > Planctomycetota > Planctomycetia > Pirellulales > Pirellulaceae > UBA9264. The sequence goes on along the minus strand of PBOG01000195.1, from coordinate 57,201 downwards.
CTGGGTGAGGTGGTATCGGACCTGAGCGCCGTCAATCAACGTGGCGGCTGCGGGTGCATGGGCCACTCCCCAATCACCACTATGGATTCCGGCCAACATCCAGTGCGCGCGAAGCGTCGTATGCAGAGGATTCTCCATCCTTGTTTCGGCCAGTCTCTCGTAAATGCTGGCCGCCCCGGCAAAATCTTTCTTGATCAACAACGCATAATCCGCCTCAATCTCCAGTCGCAAGTAACTAAAACGGGCTTGCGCACGTCGGGCAAAAGCCGATTTCAACCAGCGCGAACTCCGCTCCCAATGCACCCGTGCGGTATCCTCTTGTCCTCGACGTAACAAGGCCTGCCCTTCATTAAAGGCAACATTGGCCAGGAGCAGAGCCACCAGGGGATTCTGCTGGTCTGCCCGTTGAGCCAATTCAAGTTCCCGGCGACTTTGCCGCAACAAAGGAGTCCCCTCGGCGCTACCCACAGGATAAGCCAGCGCCTTTTCCAGCAACTCAAATCCCTTTAACAAAGGCGCTCGGGCATCCACCGCGTCTGTGACCGGCTGCAGCAGCCGATGTTCGGCAAGCGACCCTGCGCCTATCAGTTCCAGCGCAGCGGCCAGCCGCGGATCCGCTCCTGACTCAATCACCTTTTCCACGAGTCGGTTCATCAGGCGGGACATCACTTCAACGACCGGAAGCTGGCCACTTGATCCTACGGTGTGTCGGAGCAGCTCTTGACCTGTGGCCTGCTGGTAGATGACCGACTGAATCTGCAAACGACCATCCTTCTCCAAAACACTTCCCCAAACCAGATAGTCAACCCGCAACGCAGTTGCCAGCGCTGGCAGCAGATCCTCACCGCGAATACCCTGAGATTTGAAACGCATCACCTGGCGTTCAACTGCCAGGGAACTTGCCAATTCCGCGCCGGGAACTGCGCGCCAGTGGTGTCTCAACTCGGCAGCAATTTGCACCTCAGTTCGAGCCGGGTCAAAGGCACCGGCGGACTGCAAATCCGCTAATAAAACATGAGGTAACACCGCCAAGCGAATGCGTCGTTGCTCCGCGACGGAAGTCTGTTGCTCACGCGCTTGTTTCCGGGCAGCTGCAATTGACTCTTGAGTCAACTTACCGATCTGCCGGTAGCGTACCCGCTGAATACGGGCTGCATCTTCGATCGCGTTGCGAATGTCCGCGTAAGAGAGATCAAGCATCAACCCACCTGTGTCGGTGGCTAATCGATTCATGAACTGTTGGGTCTTGGTCAAGACTCCCCGATAACTGACCAGATCCTCATCTCGGCTATTGCACAAGACACTGCTGATCCTGATGTCCAATCTCTTGGCCGTACTAATCAACTGCTGGGTCGCGATTCTGCGTCGTGCTCTGGAGCCCGCTTCCATGAACCCTTCATCGAACGGAGGCGCATCTCCAAACACAAGAATCCAGCGGGAAACATCAGCCGCACGCGACCAGTTCAGTTCGGTCAACGCCCGGTGAATGCCCAGATCGATCAGCTCTGGAAAATAGGGGGCCCCCGATTCGATTTGAATCTGCTCCACGCCCTCGCGAAGGACCTCCGGGTCACTCGTAAAAGACCGCAACTGTGTTCCATCCTGCTGCGCGATCCGGGGTGTGTGCAAGGGAAAACTGGCGACTCCGGACTGCGCCCCCTCGTCGCGAAATACCACGATTTGAAAAGAGACATCCGCCTTGTAACGCTGCAAGTCCTCAACCATTTGCCGCAGTGCATGCCGGATCCCGACAATCGCGGCGCCCATACTCTCCGTCCCATCAATGACCAAAGCCATTTCCAACTTGGGACGAGTGACTTCGAGTAAATCCAGAAAACTCCGCTGCACCAGCCCCATCGTACGTGCACGTGGTGCACGCCGCGGACTGAAAATTGTCTCCAGCACTGCTTCAGTTGAATCCGGATTGGCATTCTGCGCAAAAGTCACGCCCTGGCCAAACGCGACGAACAACAGAAAACTGAACCGACACCAACGGAGTCGCAAAGCACACATGACCACAATCCCTGATAGGTGGATTTCAGCAATCCAAGCACGTTCCTTGATCATACGTTTTTTCGACAGCTCTGAACAACTGGTTCGAGGATTCGCTTCCCCAACTGTCCCGGACGCGATGCATTGCCGATCGCGCACTTGCAAATGGTTGCGTCTTTTGCAGAAGACGTGTATCACACAGATAGGGTTCGTTGCTGGCCCGCTGATTGGCTGGGAGTCTCCTTCGTGAGGGCCCGTGTCCCTTCCTTACAACGCACCCCTTACAACGCACCGGTGGTAAAGGCCACGATGGACAAATCCCATGCCTCTAGTGCCCGGTACCTCGCCGCAGGAATCCTCCTCTGGCTGGGAAACAGCTCACCATCGCCGGGCCAGTTGCCCAGCGAATCGACGCTCCCCGGGCGCCAACCCAGCGCCACTGCATTACCGGCCGAATCGACCTTACCCGCCACCCAGCGCAAACTGGAGAACGCGGCCACGATAGCGCGGACGCTGCCATCGGAATCCCAACTACCGCCCAACCGCGTGGCCGTTCAACCGACGGCGGTAGTGACCTACCGATTGCCCAAATTTGCCAATCCTGCCAAATCCACCAGTCTCCTCACCGCCGAGGGACTGGCAGAACTCGTCCAGACGGAACGCAGTCCAGACGGAACTCCCTGGCTGCGACTGCAGTCAAAGGGACATGTGGGACGGATTCGAGCTCTCGCCTTTAGCGATGATGCAAACAGACTCTGTTCCGCAGGCGACGACAAACGGACGTTCGTCTGGGGACCGACATCCACCAATCCAGGCGGACAGCCAGAGTGGCGCTACCAGCGTTCAATTCCCTGGCAAATCCAGCGGGGGCCGCGCGGCCGGATTTATGCACTAGCGACCAGCGGCGATCTGCTGGCCATCGCCGGACATGGTGCTGCGGGCCGCATGGGCGAAATCGTGCTGGTCAATGCCCGCACGGGCAATCTCGAGGTGGTCCTGGTAAATGAGGCGATCGGGCATCGCCAGGTCATCGCCGCGCTCTGTTTTTCACCCGACCCTGCACAGCGAGGCCTGGCCTCGGTCGATCGCGAAGGGCGGGCCCTCTACTGGAAACCGGATGACACCGGCCAATGGCGCGCCCAGTTGGTCCAACCGCCCGACCGAGAGCGTTACCAGGCTGACCTCGCCAGACGGCTCTCTCCCTATCGGGAATCCACTCCGATCGTCATGCTGGATGGCCGGCATCTGGTGTTGCCCGTGTATCAACCATCTAAGGCACAAGTACCCTATCCGTTTTGGCAATTGCACCGCTTTGACGTAACGACCAGGACCTCGCAGCCACTGTTGGCAGAAGCCTCTGCCGGCCTCCACCGTGGAATGGTCACAACACTTGCCTGCTCGCGCGATGGCACCCGGCTGGCATCGGCAGATCTGGCCCAGTATCCCCCAGGACCCAACGGATCTCGTTACCGATTCTTTATCTGGGACCTCCGAAACGAAGAACGCGAACAGAAGTTAATCGATCGCCTGCCACTTTCGCTGGCGTTCTCCGGCAACGGCCGCACGCTGCTGGTCGGCACCCGCCGGTCCAAGGACGCGATGGCTGTCCTCCAGCACTGGAACACTTCCAATATTCACCAGTTAAAGAAACAAGAGCCCGACCTGCCCGTCAGCGACGACGTTCGCGCTTGTGCGATCAGCCCCGACGGCGCACACCTGGCCTACGCGGCCGGTGCCGAACTCTTCGTGAACTCAACGACGCAACCTGTGAATCCCCAGCCACTACGAGGGGCTATTGCAGCCCCCCTGCGTGTTGCCTGCGCACGACAAGGCCCCGGCTATCAGGTGGCTATCGGCACCCAACGAGAGCAGGGAGCGGTCCGACTCACCCAGCGATTCAACGCCACCGTCCCGCAACTTGACAGCCGACTGAAACTGGATCCCCAAAACTGGTCACAGGCCGACGATCAGCGGGGCAACTGGGAGCTGACACGCGGAGTCCCTGCTGAGTCCAATTCCGTCCACCTCCAGCTTCAAGATAATGGCCACAAGGCGGGCTACATTACTTTCGACCCGAATCTCTACGATCAACGGGCTCCCCGGTGCTGGATCGCCGATGCCAATGGCCAGCCCGCCGCGATCGCCCTCAGCGCCAAGAACAACAACATTTACATCTTCAAACTGGTCCAACAGGACGCTTGCCCGATCCTCCGTGTATTTCGCGGCCACAGTAGTGACGTCACCAGTCTGGCATTGACCCACGATCGACGCTACCTGGTTTCGGCAGCATTAGATGGGACGGTTCGTTTCTGGCCATTGGCCCAGCTGGCAAATGACAACCGTCTCCTCGATCGCTGGGGCGCGCGATGGGCGATCGTAGAGAGCGGGGCGTTAGAAGTGACTTCCATTCGGAAAGACGGCCCTCTCTATTTTCGCGGTGTCCGCCGTGGGGACCAGTTAACGGCGCTGAGCTGGTATGACAGAACTGCCGTCCGCACGGGGGAAACTCCGGTCCGCACTGCGCGTGCCGCCCGCGCCATGCTGACGCAATTGCAACAGGCCTCCTGGAACGCACTGCTGGTCTTTGATTTCCAGCGCGGCCGCGCCCGTGGCCCGGTGTTCCAGATGTTCCCTGCCTGGCAACCTCTGGCTTCCCTGGTAGTCAGTGACAACCGCGAATGGGCCTTCTGGAGTCCCGCAGGTTACTACGACGCGTCATTCGAAGGACACCGCCTGTTCGGCTGGCAAGTCAATCGCGGCCTCCGTGAACTCCCCGACGTCTTCCTGGCAGACCAGTTCCGCAAAGCGCTGGAGCGCCCCGAGGCGATGAGGCGGTTACTGGAAACCGGGAATCTGGATGACGCATTACTGCAAGTAGAGGCAAAGCTCCCCACGGAAACCCACCGGGCGGTTGCCGAAGCCTACGCATTGAAGCCAACCGTGCAGATCGTCTCGCCAGTCGCGGGCAGCCTGCTCGATACGCCTGTAGCCCGTCTACGGGCCACCATTACGATCCGCAACGGCCAACGTCTGGTTCCCCCCAAAGCGTTCGCAAACGGCGTATTGGCGACGCACCGCCGCCGCGTCAAGCAAACAGCCATTCCGGGAGGGACCCAGATCACTTACGCATGGGACGCCGCTTTGCCATCACAGCGGCGCATCCGCCTGCAAGTGTTGGCCGCCACGGAAGGCGAAGCCGTCGGCCGGGCCACGGTGACCGTACAGCGGAATTCAAACCACTGGCGCCGCTCACGGTTGTTCATCGCAACCGCCGGAATCAACGAGTATCGTGACGCCCAGCTGCCCCGCCTGGAATTTGCGGTCAACAACGCCACCCAGGTCGCCCAGACCTTCCAGCAGAGCGCCCAACCCCTCTACCGTACGTTCGGACTAGCCATGGCCGACCAGCGCGTGACACGTCCTGTCTGGTTCGCGACGCTGCAACAGTACGCAGCCCATCTGCGGCAACACGTGACTGCCGATGACCTGCTGGTGATTTTTCTCTCCGGCCACGGTCTCCGTGATCAGGCCAGTGACACCTATTACTACGTGACCGCCAACGCCCGCTTCCGCGACCTGGCCGCCCGCCGGTACCGCGATTGCTTTTCGTTTGATGCCTTCACCCTGTTTGCCGACATCCCTTGTCGCAAACTGGTGATCCTGGATACCTGCCATAGCGGTGCCCTGCAACCGTTGCACCAACGTGAGTTGAAGTCGGCACTGCGTGCCCTGCAGGACGATCTGGTGTTTACCTTGACTGCAACCGAGGGCCAGCAAGAGGCCGTCGAAGAGAGGTCACGCAAATTAGGCCGATTCACCCATCGGTTGCTGGAAGCCCTGCGCGGGGCAGCCGACACCCGCCCTGGCAACGAGGATGGCATCGTCAGTTGGCGTGAACTCATCCAGTACGTCAAAACCACAGTCCGCGCGGACTCGCTCGGGGACCCGTACCAGCAGTTCCCCACGGCAGGTCCGGCGGACTTGCTTGAATTCGCCGATTTCCCAGTGAGCCAGGTGGCAGGCAACGAGAAAACTGACCGATAAACTTCGCCCGGGCGGTGACCAGAAGACTCTCACTTCAATAACGCCGCTCGTACTGGAGACTGAATTCCGCGTCAAATAACTTGTCCAAGTCAGACCTTAGCGGCACCGCAGACGCAACTTTGAAAGACGCGGTATCTGACAACTGAAAGTAGATGCCGCCAGTCAGGTTAAGGATGTCGCGGCGGGCATTCTGGACAAAGACACCCTGTCCTAGACTCCCATTCTCCAGGTCCTCCAGGGTCGTCGTGTAGTGCAATTCCACGATCGGTGCAATCCGCTGAATCCCCTCATCCGCCTCCGACTCGTACCACCACCAGCCAACCTGGTAATCCAGGTACATCAGGTTTTGGCTGCGGATTTCCTCCGCTGTAAAATCGGTGCGGCCGGGCCCATAATAGCGCAATTCGCTGCCCGAAGTATCAAAGTCAAACTGCACGAAAAACTGGTGAAATAACCGTTCATTGACCTGGCGGTAATAAGCCAGAAATGGCTGCAGGTAGAACGAACCATTGCGAAATTCCAGTGCGTCGGTCGCAGAAAACGTCACCGTGGCATCCGTACCGGTAGGAAAGACCATCGCGAGTCCTGCCGAGAGAGCGCTGCGGTCGTCGGACAACAGTAACCCTTTGAGTGTCAACGCGAGGTTGCCAAACTCGGTCCCCGTGGTATCCAGTGACGAGACGACCTGTTGATTGGCCAGGCCACCAGAAAACGGCACCCGCAGCTCGATAGACGCCAACTCGTCCAGAAACGTTCTTTCCAGACCAAAGGTATAGCGATCGAGGTTTTGTGACATCAGATTGGCATCGGTCAGCGCGTTGTGGAAGTGATGGTAATTGAAAAACACGCGATCGCGGGGCAGGGGACTGCTGTTGTCGGACAATTTGAACCTTCGATCACCACCCGCCACAGCGATCGTCGCGCCGGGCTGAAATGGGCCCGCCGCGCCGGTGGTGTTATCACCTGTCGGGTTATCCCCCCCCGTGTTCTCGTTCGTCGTTTCGCTGTTTGGGATAACCAACGCCGGCGAGCGGTCGCCCAGTACGAAACCAGGGCGTATGCCCAGGCCATTGCCGAAAAAATCACCAATCATACTGGGGGCGGCACTGAGCGCACCGGGAACTACTCCAAACCCACGTGGCAATTCTGCCAGCTCAGCAAGCGGCTGCGGATCAAGGTCCGCTGGGGGGCGAACCTCCGGCTGCCTGGTGCCAGCTCCCTTCCCCTGCTTGCCCGGCGAAGGGCAGAGGCGACAGGTTGTCCGCGGACTCTGGTAATGGCGATCCACAATGTGCTGCAACAACTGCCCTTGGGCGACCTGGGACCAGTTCAGTACCAGTGCTAGCAAGACCAGCCCCCAGGGCGTCGCGTACGTTCCAGACCACAACGGACTTGGTGTTCGCATGTCACTTTCCATCACTACTGGGACTGGCATGTGGCCAGCCCTCTGCCCGCAGAGGAACAAGGGCTCGCAGCCACCTGGGGCGCGATTCCTGCGATTCACAACAGCAACCGGCTTCGTTTCAGTATCGGTTCTTCGGCACGAACCTACCCAGAAAAAAAAGACGATCGCTACAGCGCCCCCAATCTTGACCGTTTTTACCCGGGTACTCGTCCCATCGCGATATCGTCTCTGTGGGACGGCGTCCCTCTATGAACGGGCAAAAGGGGGCCCACCAACAATCATTGCGATCGCAAACAGCCAGGTGAAGCAGCGTCACAGCAGCAGTCAGCGCTACCAGCAAAGCCAACTCTGACTGTGGTAAACCGTCCAGTTCCCAGGTCCATCAGCCGGCAACCTGCGCGACCATTCCCACAGCCCCAGTCCGGCGGGTGCTCCAGAAAGGCCTGCGGAGGTGTTGATTTCATGACCCTCAGGACCTAAATCTATAGGTATCGGTCGGTTTGACAGAGCACTCGGAAACCGGGGGGACTGCTCCTGTGACACCTGCCTAACTAGAACGAAGACGCTCGCCGTTGTATGGTTGAAGGATCCGTTCTCTGGTGACGCCTCTGCTCGAGACGTCTCCGTGTACGACCACAGGCGTTTACGTTTGGTTAGGAGGCTGTCTCACCGATACGTCTTCGCGTGACACCAATCATGGCAACATTGAGACGCGGCACACGTTGTATTGGCTGTCGCGATCCCATCATCCGGGCAAACACTAGATACCTGAAAACCAAGGAATAGCGATGAGCGATGACGCCACCACCCCAGAAGGTGAACCCACCGAAGAACACGTACCACAACTGGACGATATCATCGCCAATAGCGACGATCCGAACGCCGCACCTGCCGTGGACCTCGGCAGTTTACCCATGATCGTTATACCCGCCGTGGTAATCCTGGGTGGCGTTATCGCGCTGTGGGTATTGCGGGATTCGATTTTCCCCCCCCGCCTCGTGCAAGTCTCGGGAATCGTCTACATGAACGGTGAGCCGTTGGCGAACGCCAACATTCGCACCTTACCTTTCAACTTTGCAGCCGGCGAAGCGAGCGGTCTGAATGACGCGGAAGGGATGTCCGATGCGGAAGGCCATTTCACTCTCTCAACGTTTGAGGGCGGGGAACGTCTCGAAGGCGCCTACGTTGGAGACCATAAAGTGACTGTCGCCGTCACCGAACCGGGACCGGGTGGCTTTGGAGTCGTCACGCTGTCACCGGCCGAATACGCCGACTCTACCACGACCACGTTGCGGATTGCGGTCTCTTCGTCGGCCGATCAGAACCAGAGCTTCAAACTCGAATTGGAAGGGGAAGTAAAGGGACGCAAGACGGAGGACGCGATTTCCGGTGGTACGCAAGGCATGATGCAAATGGGCGCTGGCATGATGGTGGGACGGGCTTTTACCGAAGGAGATAGCAACAAAGACGGTAAGCTTGACCAGGCAGAAATCAAGGCACTCGACGAACAAGATCGCAAGCAAATGAAATTGGCGGAAGCGGATACCAACAAGGACGGGTTTGTCGACCGTGAAGAGTTGAACAAAATACACGGAATCAGTGGCGGTGGCGGACGCGGTGGCGCAGGTGGCCGCGGTGGCAGAGGCGGTGGCGGACGCGGTGGCGCAGGTGGCCGCGGTGGTGGTGGCCGCGGTGGCAGAGGCGGTGGCCGGGGCGGTAGTGGCAAGCAATATTCTGGCCGGCGCGGTCAGGACGGCGGTAACTAAACACCCTGCTGCCATGCTTGCACTGACGCACTCCCCATCGCCACGGATGGACCAATGCCTGTTGACGTTCCTCGATCGCCAGCCGATCGATTGCGACCTGGCCCAACAACAGCATCGCGCCTATTGCCAAATGCTACGGCGGGCAGGTGTGCGGGTGCGCACATTACAAACGCACCTCCGCTCACCGGATGCCGCATTCATCGAAGACACTGCGGTCATCCTGGATGAAATCACCATCCTTGCCTCCCCTGGCAACGCGGCCCGCAGACGAGAGCTCGTCGCGGTCGAACGAGAACTGGCAGACTTGCATCTCATTCGCCGCATCGAACCTCCCGCAATGCTCGAAGGGGGTGACGTGCTGCGAATTCGACGAGAGCTTCTCGTAGGCCTTTCATCACGCACAAACTCGAAAGGCATCGAAGCTTTGACGCAAATTGTCAAACCCTGTGGTTACCGTGTCATACCGATCCCTGTCGACCATTGTCTGCATCTGAAAACAGCGTGTACCGCTTTGAACGATCACACCTTGCTCATCAATCCGGATTGGATTGACACTGCGAACCTCAGTCGATTCAACCTGCTTTCGGTTCCTGCGGGTGAGCCGTGGGCGGCAAATGTCATACGGCTGAACCATCACATCTGCCTGCCCGCCGCACATCGCCAAACGGCAACCCTACTGCGGCAGTCAAGCTTCCAGATCCAAACACTGGATCTCTCTGAGTTCGCCAAGGCCGAAGGCGGTATCAGCTGCCTTAGTCTGTTGGCCTGAAACGCCTTGGACCAGCGAGCGTAACAAGACGTTAGTGCAAAATTGTCGGCTCCAAGTCAGGAATCGATGAATCCGCCGGAAAATAGGGCCTTTGAAGGTGCTGAAACTGGGTGAAACGCAGCGTGGGAGGTGTCGGACCGGGAGTGTTCAAGAACAAGATTCTCGCGGCCAGGTCGGTATACACCTGCCGGTAGTTCATAGGGTTTTTGGCCACCACGAATTTGGCGCCGCGATAATCCATCTGCATCGCTTGGAACTGCTCGTCCGTCCAGTCATAACTGGGCAGACTCGTGATCAGGATCTGAACCGCACCGACTTCCAATACCGCAGAGGGGCCCATCTCACCCGGCCGGCCATCCCACGCACCACCGTTGAACGTAAAATGACCGTCTCCCAACCGCAACACCGTTCCGGAAACAGCAAGGGGCGTACCCCATTGCGGGTCGAGTTGATGTCCCAAGTCAAATGTGACCTGGCTGCCCACTCCCGCCTGGTGACAAGCAGCAGCAGCAGCAGGATCCACCACGGGCACCAATGAGAGCTGATCGACACCGACCGAGAGCAAGGCCTTGAGTGACGCTACACTATCGCCCGCTGCGCCACCGCCGCAGCAATCCGCGGTCTCAATCAGAACGATCGGACCGCCGTCCACAGATAACCCCTCGCGCACGGCATCCTCAGGGGTGTGTAATGGTGGCTCGAGGGCATTGCGGCAATTCCAGTATTGCATTGCGATTTTTCGTGACTGCTCCATCGCGGCGGGAAGATCATCGTCTGTGACCACTAATCCGCCGCCACCCATCCCCGGAAGATCGAGATAGGGGTGCACGAGGAAGGCACTGGTTGATAGCACATCCTCTTGCAGCTCCAATGACTTGGCAAAACGCATCACATCCGCAAACGGGCCGTCACCCGCCGTATTACCGTAAATCGCACTCACCACGACAGGAACCTTGGCCAGTGCCATCGTCGGCCGGACACGCCCGGCGAGCATTTCCAATACCAGCTGAGCGGCGCGCTGCCCGGTGGCGTACCAATCAACGTGTGGATACGTCTCTAAACCCAACAGCGCGTCGGCACCGCGGACCATCTCCTCAGTGACATGCGCATGCAGATCCAATGTCCCGACAATCGGAGTCTGGGGACCGACCAGCTTACGAATCGAGGTGATCAAATCCCCCTCCAGGTCACCCGCAGATTCTGCCGCCGCAGACCCATGAAGTGGCAACAACACCGCGTCTACCGGGAGCACGGCTTCCAAACGGTCGAGGAACTCCTGTTTAAGAGTGGCGTAACAACCGGCCGTAAGAGGTCCCCGTGCGCAACAACTGGCATACAGCAAAGGTGCAATATTGATCTGCGAACCGTTCTCGGTCGCAGCGTCCAGCGCATCGAGCATTCCCCCGACGTTCCCATTCCGCAATTCGGTAACCTGTTCGCCTCGTAATAACTCACACTGTTCGAAGTGCTCGACTTCGGTGGGTAATCCACCCAGATGGTTGCACTCAATAAAAATAGCCCCGACAGCAATGGTATGAGACATCGAAAGGATCCTGTCGTAACATCAGAAATAGTCTGCTGCCCTGGCGAGCTGCCCGATTCTGTTTGCTAGGATACCGTAAACCGGCGACCAAGACTTGCGCAGCGGCGTAAGGATTGTAAAAGCCGTAGGCCGGCAGCTACGATTGGTGTGCCACACTCCGTCACAAATGAGCCTGATCGGTTTGAGACCCGGAAAAAGGACTCGCTTGCCTGCCAGTCAAACTGGCGCTGGGCGTTTCGACGCAACCATCTCGACCCACGCGTTCCCAGAAGCCGCGTTACCGATTCGCGGCCAGGATGGAGGCGGTCGGCGCAAATTCGAGCTGTTTGTTCGCAGTACCCAATAAACGGAGAGGAGCAAGCAGGTTTGCTTTCCAGGTCGTCCTGGTTTCGCTACAACGACAGAGTATCATCGTCAAATCCACCGTGTTCCAATCCTGCTGAGCAACCTTTTCGAGGCTTTTCACGATGGCCGGTACTACCTGCTCTGGACTCTCAGCATGGGTACGTTGCACCAGGTCGCGAAAGCCCTCAACGCCTAACACGCGTCCATCCTCGAGCCGGACTTCCAGTAAAGACTCGTTGTACATCAATACCAGATCATTCGTTTGAAGTGTCAAGGTCCCGCATTGATACTCGTCTCTGCCGACCACACCTGGTGGAGTCTCAGAAATCGCATCTCCTGCTCCGCTGACCGAAGCAGTCTCACCCTTTAACGGCACCCAATGGGTCTCACCGGCAGCGCGTGTCAAAGGGGGCGGAGTGCCCGCATTACAGTAAACCAAACGTCGAGTTGGCGAGAAAAAACTTCCCACCAGCGCAGTCGCCAGCCCCAAATCAGTTGCCGCCGCCGTAAAAGTCTCGTACATCCCACGCACGAAATTCTTTTGTTGAATCTGATTCACATTAGCAGCCATCAGATCGCCCAGCTGCAGGGACAATCCGTGGACCGACGCCTCCGGACCGCAGGGTTCAGCCAACAACAAGCGTGTAATGCGCCCGGATGCACAGGACGAGACATAGCAGGTCGTGTTGCCGAACTGTTTGCCGGCGGGTCGGTTGTAAACCCACACCTCCAAGGCCGGTAACGCAAACCATTTTTGCAGCGCACCATTCCCTCCCCACACGGTCATACACTGCAATTGCTCAGCACCGGTCGTTCCATCCGCCATACGTTTTGCCTTCAAACCTGGTTCCCGCGAAATAGCTGTTTCGTGGCCTCATGCGCCCAGGTGAGTATACACGCGTTAGCACCAGGGGGCGTAGCATGAACCCTTTGGTCACTTTATCGTTGACATGTCGTCTGCCCAGTGTGAATCCCTGGGAACCATTTTGATTTCCCTATGAACACAGACTTCCTCCGGCTCGGGGCGTGCAGCACACCGCCGGCTCTACATTGTCGACCGTTCACATTCCCTGACCGCCATGAACCACTTGATTGATGGAAATGCGGAGCGATGCAATCGGCTAGTTGACCCGCTGTCGAAACCATGGCCCAGTGGCCAGATCCTGCCAGAACATCTCTTCTCGCGCTGCGTGTGCAGCCCTCAACAACAAAAACTTACGGTGCGCTGGCCACCCTCGGGCGACCTATCGCCATGAGCGCGTGGCGAGTGCGGGCCAGAAACAACCCACCCGCAATGGCTGGCGTCGCCAGGCAATCGTCCCCCAGACGGTTCGTCGCCAAAAGCTCGAGATCTGGACCGGCGCGCACCACGTAGACAAAGCCTGCCTCCGAGGTCAGAAAAATGCGCCCGTCGGCAGCGACGGGCGAAGCTGAAAAGCTCGACCCGGCTGCCCGCGCGATCCGTTTACGCCCCACGCGGACACCAGTCTGCGCCTCGTAACAGGTCAAGATACCGCGGTTGGAACAAGTGTACAGATAATCTCCGTAAACGATGGGCGTCGGGATATAGGAACCGCCACGCTCTCGACTCCAAACTACTGCATCCCTTGCCGCTTGAGCTCCCTGTGGTCCGGAGTCTCCAATGCGTTCTGGCTGGATCACCACAATTGGCTGAGTAGGCAAGTGGCCGCTGGTCAAGAACAGCAGGTCCGCGGCGACAAATGGTGAGGGAATGGGTGTCGCAGAAAGGCCATCCATCCGCCACCGCTCGGCTCCTGAGTGAACGTCATACGCACGCACAAAGTTTGTTCCAGCCGTCACAATTAGGGCACCTGTGGAATCCTCGTAAATGACAGGCGTAGACCAGGACGGGACTTCATCTCGGGAAATTTTCCAGCACTGCTTTCCACTCGAAAGATCGTAAGCGGCCAGGTACGATTCGTTCCTCAAGTCACATTGAACAAAAACCCGCTGCCCATGCACCACCGGCGAACTGGCAAATCCCCAGCTATAGTCCGGCTCCGTAACGGCACCGCTATCGAGGATCCCCAGGTCACGTTGCCACTGCTGACGGCCGTCTATGGTGTAACAACACAGGCTACCCTGGTTGAACAACGCAACGACGTACTCGCCATTGGTCGCAGGCGTGGAATTTGCCTGACTCGACTTGGGATGTCGCTTTGCGTTGGGAATTGCGCTGACGACCGTGTGCTGCCACCGTATGGCACCTGTCACATGGTCGAGGCAAAGCAGCTTCCAAGCGTGTTCAAAGGGATCTTCCGTCGCCGCCGCCTCACTGACGTCCCCGCGCTGAAACAGCGGTTTTTCACCAGCCGTCTCTGCTGTGGTGACAAAAATATTCGACCCCCAGACGATCGGACTGGAATGTGCGAGTCCGGGCAGGTTCGTCTCCCAGGCCACACCTCGGCGCGACTCAATATCCCAATCGTCCGGAAGGTTCTGATCGACAGCAATGCCACGGCCACCCGAACCACGAAACCGCGCCCAGTGGGCGCGTTGCGTGTCGCTTGCGTCGCGCCGCCAGCTTTCACCCGTCGGCGCGGTCGCTGCGCCACCTTCTGATGCGACGCGTTCATAGACGGAACGCACATGTTCGCCGCGACACAGCAACAGCTGCTGCACTCCAGAGTCAGTCACCTCAAAACGGCAGGTACTGGCGCCAAAATCAAAGGTAACCGGGTCGCGTGGCGCTAAAGACCGCAGCGCACTTTGCGGCAGACGAATACCAATGGTTCCCTCCATCGCTTCGACCTGAATCGTCTGGAGTCGGTCGTTCTGATAGGCACCTTCCCATTGCAACAATTCTGCCTGCGGAATCGGAGTGGGGGCAGGCAACAAACGGCCGGCCACCCGATCCAGCAAAGCCGCAGCTGCCTCTCGATTTGCCAGTAACGCGTTAGCTTTGGCCGAGATCAACCAGGACTCCGTCCACGTACCCGTATCCAGGATTGCCTTCATCACGGGGCGCGATCCAGAAAATGCGGCAGCGCGCAATTTGCCCTCCGCGCCACGCGCACCGGCACGCACCAGCAAGTGGATCAATTCAGGATCTTCCGCCATCCACAACGGCGTCGTCTCCCAGATCGCATCGGTGACGTTCGGGTCAGCGCCCGCACGCACTAACGTTTTGGCCACGTTCACGTGGCGTTTGCGACACGCTTGCCATAGTGCGGTAACACCAAACTCTGCAGGGGTGTTCACCGCTACACCACGGTCCAGCAAACGGTCCACTGTCGACCGATCACCATTACGCGCAGCGATGAGCAGCTGCTCATGCGGTAACACGTCCGACTCCGTTACCGGTTCAGGTGACGTGCAGCCACCTGCCAGCACCAGCACCGGTAAGAATAATCGGCGGAACATAACGAGGACGATCCCAGCCCGAATTGGGGTGCACAGAAAAAGCAACCTGTTGCATGTTCGCAGTCCCCGACCAATGACAAGAAGTGCGAGCGCGCAGACTTGATTATTCGGCAGCGTCCTCCAAGGTTGCTTTGACAGGCACGTTCGGCTGGAAACGCAACGACAGCAGGCCGTTCAACTCGCGAACTACAATCTGGTCACCGTGGATCGCGAGATGCGCCCAGGTCTCGTCATTGCTGATCTTGCGGCGCCCCAACAGTTCAAATTTCTCCGGGTTCGCGCGAATCAACAGGAGTTCACCGCGTTCATCGAGTGCCAGAATACGATCCGCAGTCGCCACCATGCTCCAGTACTTGCCGAACGGACGGGTCGTAAACGTCGTACGTCCCGTTTTCAGATCGATGCATGTGAAACGCTGGTTACGCAAATGGAGGTAGGCGTAACCATCAATCACTACTGGAGACGACATATAGGCCTGCACTTTGCTTTCCCAAACCTCCTCGATGCCAAGTGCCCCTCGGCGTTCCTGCAAGCGAAAGAGGTGCGAACGGCCGCCATAAGCACTTGTGAAGACCGTATCCCCCACTACCGCTGGTGTAAGAATATTCATCCCGCGAAACGCTGCGATCTCGCGCGACCAGAGAACGCTTCCTTGCTCGGGATCAATGCCGGCCAACAAACTCCGAGTCTGGACGACGAGCTGACGTTTCCCACCCAGATCCGCCATGACTGGGGAAGAAAAAGCGCTGCCGTACATGCCACCTTTGTCGCGGAGCGTTCGCCAGACAATGCGGCCCGATCGTTTATCCATTTTGACAAAGCCCGAGCCCGCCTGGACATAGACATGATCTCCCCAAACCAACGGCGAAGAAACAAAACCAAAACGCGGCAGTGGAGAGCGCAACTGGGACATGAAATCAACGTTCCAGACCTCAGCCCCTGTCTCTGCATCCAAACACACCAGACGATCACGGATACCGGCGACATACAAATACTGGCCATCGTAAGCCGGCGTCGCACGAATCCAGCTACCATTGGAACTGGCAAAAAACGGGACACTCAGGGAACCGGACCAGCGAGTCGACCACAGTTGCTTGCCTGTCGATCGGTCCAGGGCCCGCACGACTTCGTATTCTTCATCTACCGTTTCTGTCACAAATATCCGGTCTCTTGTTACGATCGGACCTGAATAGCTGGGCCCGAGCTCGACTTTCCAATCGAGGCGCAATGATCGATCCGTGAGATCCTGGGGAAGCATACCGGTGGCCAACTTCGCGTCGCGTGTCGGGCCACGCCATTGGAACCATCCCAAGTTTTCTGGGCCTGCAGCCGGCAAACCTGAAGCGGTTAAGGCACAAATACCCAGCAAAAACGCGACCTTCATCACCTGTACGTTTGCAGGAACAAAACGGGCATTCAACATCAAACCATTCCCTCCGATTATGAACTGGCACGTCATCGTGCAAAAAATGTCTACATGGCAAACTGGACTAAGTTACAACGCTTGCTGCTCCGAACGCGCCTCGACCGATAGATCCTTCTCGTGCTCGCTCGAAAAACTCAAAGCCGTTCTGGCAAAGGCCTCTAGATGCTGCATATTGTCGCAGTAGGCTGCGTATTGCATCTGCCGTCTTAGTGACTCGTCAAGTTCGCGCCCGCCAACTACAAAAGCGACATCGAGCCCAAACTCTTCATGCAGCGCCGCGTAATTGACCAAAAACTCGTCGCGATTCAGCAAATGCGAACAACTCAACCAGAACAAACGAGGCCGATGTTGCCGGATCGCAGCCGCCAACGTTGCATACGGCAAATTACATCCGAGTGAAGTTGCATTCCAACCACAGTCACGCAGCACCAGTTCCGCCATTGAGGTGCCGAGTCCGTAATTGTCGCCCTCCACCGTGGCACCAATGGCAACAGGCCGGTTCGCCACAGGCGGTGGCAGCAAACGGCGCAATTCATGCAGCGCACCCAAAACAATTTCACAGCCACGTCGTTCTTGAAATACTTCGACATCTCCACATTCCCAGCGTTCCCCGATCACTTCCATCGCGGAAGCAATAAACTCATCACAAATCTTGCTAACAGAGAATTCCGAGAGGAAAAGGTCGAGAATGATCTGGCGACAGAGCTCCAGCTCACCGGCAATCAGCGATTCGGTAAATGACTCGGCAGACCCGGCACAACTGCGTGGCTGGGTCTCACGCGCCACTGGCAGACCAAGCAACTGTGGACGAGCAATGACCTTCCGCTGGTCCTTCACAAACCGCATCAACTCGCCGAGCACCACTCGGCGATGACCACCGGCAGTTTTCTGATAGTCAATCAGGCCACGGTCGCACCAGCGTTTGACCGAGGATTCACTGACGCCAAGGGCGCGGGCAATCTGCTTGGGCGAGTAGGAATCTGACATACCTGCCTGTCGATTCGGGAGAAAACGATGATCTGAATGTTTCGAACGTTATTATTATTACCTCCGAAGTACTTTGACAATCCCCAAGATCCTGGAAACGGTGCAGAAAACATCCAGAACACCCTGTTTTTCGGCAATATTGGCCATCCTGTTAATATTTTCCAAGACTCTTGCCGGAATACACACCGATTGCTATAACTAAACCACGTGAACGTTTTGAACGTTATTTCGCGTTCTCTGCACACTGATTTCGACGAGATTTCCATGTCGATCGCATCCTCATTCGGTACCTCCGAACAACTGGCAACCGCTACCACGCTGGAAGTCACCGGTTCGCCAGAATCATTACCCAATGAACCTCTGCCGGACCACGCTTGCACACAACGGCTGCAGCGGGTGCTCGAAACACCGCTCGAATTCGTATTCAGTACGTCCTTCGACACGGCGGCCATCGAAGAAGAAGTACGCCAAACGCTATCTCACCTGGCGACCCGGGACACTCTTGATGAAGACCTGCCCCAGAACCTGCCCAGCCACCTGGCCCGTCTTTGCGAATGCAGTCGCCTCGCGCCAGAAGAAGAGCAACAGCTGTTCCGCAGCATGAACTTCCTCAAATTCGGCGCCAACCAGAAACGGCTTCGCCTGCAGGAAGAAGAACGACCCACCTCAGAACAACTGGCCTCGATCGAAGAGGACCTGGAAAACGCCGAGCGCGTCAGAAATCACATCATCCAAGCGAACACGCGGCTTGTCTTTTCTGTCATCCGCAAATTCGTCAATCCACAGCATTCGTTTGATGATCTGCTCAGTGACGGCATTTTTACCCTGATCCGAGCCGTCGATAAATTTGATACCGACCGCGGCTTTCGTTTCAGTACGTATGCCTATCGCGCCATCACGAGTAACACCTGCCGTAAAATCGCCAATCGACAAAAAGAACTGGCGCGGCAGGCGACCGCTGCTAATCAATTAATTGATGAGTCGCTGGAGAGCCCCACACCGCCAGGCATGAACGAACAAACCTGGACGCAATTGAACGGCGTATTGACGCAACTGATTCAGCGTCTCGATCGCCGTGAACAACTCATCCTGAGAAGCCGTCATGCGCTGGGCAGTCACCGCACCACCCACACTTTCCAGGATCTGGCCAACCGACTGGGTATCTCGAAGGAACGGGTGCGTCAATTGGAACATCGAGCCGTACAGAAATTGCGGAACTGGGCTGCTGAACAATCTGTGCAAGAACTTGTCGAACCTGTGTTGACGTAATGGACGTTCGGCAACAACTTCGTCATTCTATCCCCGCCTTCTCTGTGGCACATAGACAATCCTATGCTCGCTCAGACGTTTGAACGCAATGTGCTGCTGCCCGTCTCATCGCACGAAGCGTTTGCCTGGCACGAACGTCCAGGAGCTCTGCAGAGACTGCTGCCCCCCTGGGAACACATTCGCGTAGCGCGCGCCAGCCAGGGAATCCGAGATGGTTCCCAGGTTGAGTTTGTCCATCACCTGGGCCCTCTGCCTTTACGCTGGATTGCCGAACATCGTGATTATCGCGCTGGCTATTCCTTCCGGGATATCCAGCTTCATGGCCCCTTTACCCGCTGGGAGCATCTGCATCAATTCGAATCCCAGGGCACCAGCCAGACACGTCTCACTGATCATGTCGAATTTCAATTACCAGGAGGAGCGATCGGATCTCGTCTGGGACGCGCACTTGTTGACAACATACTGCAGAGAATGTTCCATTTTCGGCATCGTCGCACTGTCGCCGACCTGACTGCCCATTCCAGATTTCGCAAGAGAAACACGATGCACATCGCCATTAGCGGCTCCCGGGGACTCGTCGGATCCGAACTCGTTCCGTTCCTGACCACAGGCGGGCATCGGGTGACACATATAACACGAACCCAATCCGATCCGGACGATGTCGTCTGGGATCCGCAGCAGGGCCAACTGGACCCCGCGGCCCTGAATGGGATCGACGCGGCCGTCCATCTGGCAGGGGAAAATATCGCCAGTCGGAGGTGGAATGCGAAACAGAAGAAACGCATTCTCGACAGCCGAGTCAACGGTACACGGCTGCTCTGTGAAAAGCTGGCGGCACTGCAAACCCCACCGCAGGTGCTTGTCTCTGCATCGGCCATAGGACTGTATGGTGACCGGGGCAATGAGACCATGTCTGAGACAAGTGATTCCGGCGAAGGATTCCTGCCCGATGTGGCGGAACAATGGGAAGCCGCTACCCAACCGGCAAGCGATGCCGGAATTCGTGTCGTCCATTTGCGATTTGGCGTCATCCTCAGTCCCCGCGGTGGGGCCTTGGCCAAAATGCTGCCTCCCTTCCGACTCGGTGGTGGCGGGATCGTTGGTGATGGCAAGCAGTATTGGAGCTGGATTTCTCTGGACGATACTGTCTCGGCGATCCTGCACGCTCTGATGACCGACTCCCTGACAGGTCCGGTCAATGTGGTTGCACCCCAGCCTGTCACCAACCGCGAATTCACCAAAACGCTCGGCCGCGTACTCGCACGCCCGACGATCGTACCGATGCCAGGTTTCCTGGCGCGGCTGGTACTTGGAGAAATGGCCAACGACCTGCTGCTGTCAAGTCTGCGCGTGGCTCCCCAGCGTCTGCTGGAAACCGGATTTACCTTTCAGCACGCAGAACTCGAAACAGCTTTGCGTCATCTGCTCGGGCGTTCCACTTGAACGCGTTAACCCAGTACAGAAGCATACCGACAAATCCCGACTCAAACCCACGCAAAGGCGCGCCTGTTCATGTCAACCTCTCCGTCTCCCACCACTAACACCAGCGATCCGACTATCGCTAAAGCCACAGCACTGTCAGACCCACACGCGCGTGAATCGGACTCGCGTGAATCGGACTCGCGTGAATCGGACTCGCGTGAATCGGATAGTCAAACAATTCCGCAACCGGCCATACGCAGGCCGAGCCGGGCAGCGGTGCTGCTCGTGGGCTGTGCGCTGTTTGTCAGTTCAGGTGCTGTCGTCTTTTTCGGTATGTATGACGGCATGAAAGTTTTGGCAGCCTGGTTTCAGCCACCGCTGGTGGAATTCTCCGGCCAGGTATTTTATGAGGGCCAACCCCTGTCTCACGCGACAGTCAGTACTGAATTAGTGCCTTCCTGGAGCTTGCTGCCCAAGATCCAGTTCGATGGCAGTGGCTATACAGACCAGGACGGGCGTTTCCAATTGGAGACGCAGCATCAGGGCCAGCTTCAGAAAGGTGTCTATCCGGGTGAATATCGCGTCAAGATCGTTGCTTTCCATCCTCAGACGAGTGCCACAGGAGCGCCACGTATACGTACCCCGTCGCAATACAGTCAGTTCACAACAACCCCGCTGACCATCCAGGTCAGTTCTCAGGCGAATCAAAACCGGCAACAACTCTTTCTGACTGGCCCGCCGGCCGAATCTCCTGAAATCGAGAAAGAACTCAATGAAGGGCAGCGGAAAACCTTGGCCGTTTTTCTTGGCATGTTCGATCGGGGTGATCACGATGGCGACGGCGCGCTGACTCTCGAAGAAGCCAAATCGATCAAGAACCTGGCCAGTGTTGAAGAAGCAGACACGGACGGCAATGGATCAATCGACCGAAAAGAATTCGAGTTACATGTCAAAAAATACGCGCTTGGCTACTAACTAGTCAGCACCTTTCATCAAGCTCCAGACCGCCTCATTCACGTCGCAGCGGCGCTGCGCGTGGATTCTCGCTAGCGACCTTTGGCCAGCGCAACTTGTGCTCAGCTTCGATCATTTCGCATCGCTGGTCTGGTCAAACCCAAACACCCCTTTAGAGTCCTTATGGTTACAGACGGTAGCGTTCATCACCCGTTGACGCACACTTGCCGCATCTATTGCAAGCCAGCGCACAGGCACCAAGGCGCTTCTCAACCACATAACATTTGCCGAAACAAATCTCATGAGCAAAACAACCACAAGTGACGCTGCACAGGAGGAACGTCTGCAATGCATGGAAGTCTGGGGCGGTAATCGAGCCACCGAGCGCTGCTTCCAGTTACCTGGGATGAGCATCTCTTTGTATAGCCATCCCTATGGCCACGACTCCAGCGGTGGCGACGTTTACTACCTTTCTTCATGCGCTGCAGGGCGATTGACCAGGCTACTCCTGGCAGATGTCAGTGGCCATGGCGCAACCGTATCGGGGATTGCCACAGGACTCCGTGACCTGATGCGCAATAACATCAACCGGATCCGGCAAACTCGCTTCGTTCAAGAAATGAATCAACAATTCTTGAAACTGTCCGAGGGCGGTGGCTTCGCCACTGCGGTGGTGGGATCCTATTTTGCGCCCACTCGCAGTCTGTCGCTCTGTAACGCCGGACATCCACCGCCTGTCATCTTTCGGCAGCAAACACAATCATGGACAACGATTGATCATGACCTGACACCGTCCAGCCAGATTACCGATACGCCTTTGGGCGTGGTCGAAGCGGCGGAGTACCGGGAATTCACCCTGCCGCTCCAAACCGGGGATATGGTCCTGTGCTATAGCGACGCCATTATCGAATCGGAAACACCAGCTGGCTCGATGCTGGGGACAAAGGGTCTACTGGAGATACTGGCAGGCCTGGTTGATCCGAGCCCTGCAGATCTGATCACTCGACTCCTCGCCCGGATTCAGTCATTTTCACCAGCCAACAACTTCCAGGATGATACCACCATGATGTTGTGCTGGGCCACCGACCAGCGGGTCACCACGAAAAACAATCTGTTGGCACCGTTTCGCATGCTGGGAACGGCCGCGGACAGAACCAGCTGGTACGCGACGCGACGGGACCGCGCCGATTCGCATTCCGAGTAGTCTTTGCTGCATCAACTAACTGGCCTCACGTCTTTCTTTTTTCACTGCGCCAACTGCCGTACCATGCGCTGGAACGCAAGCTCCGCCGGATGCAATTGCTGAATACAGGCTTGTCAAACCAGGCCGAGGCGCTACAACGTACCTATGACGAGCCGTTGCGCAACTGCAGGAGCGGATTGCGGGTTCACCGTGAAATTCGGCCGTAAAATTCGCAGGTACATGAAGTTCCGAGGCAACCGTAAAGCCGACCTCAAATATCGGTAAATGACGTGCAGACATCGATGCCCAGGAATCGGCTGTGGACCTCCAAAGTCGTTTCACCCTGATCTCCATCGGTAAATAACCGGGCGCTTTCACAGATGATCGCGCTCCGCACGGATCTGCACTGGCGTGATCGTAGTCAACTAACCAACGACCTCTTTCCGGGCGGCGCACCAGTTGGCTGAAAAGCAGATGCGAATCGCGATCATCGGAACAGGAGTCAGTGGCCTGCTGGCAGCCCGCTTGATGGCCAGCAAGCACGATGTCCGGGTGTTTGAAGCGAACGGATACCTGGGCGGTCATGCGCGGATGGAACAGGTGGAAATCGCAGGCCGGCGCTGCGTTGTTGATACCGGCTTTATGGTCTTCAATGAAGCGACCTATCCCAATTTCTGCCAACTGCTGCGGCTTCTCGGGATACCTGCCCAGAATACGGACATGAGTTTCAGCGTCCGTTGCGCTCGCTCAGGGCTGGAGTACCAGGGTAGCTCACTTAATGGCCTATTCGCACAGCGCTCCAACTTATTGAGTCCACGCTTCTATGGAATGCTACGCGATATTATTCGGTTCAATCGCCAGGCTGAGGAAATACTGGCGCAGCCCTCAACAATTTCCCTGGGTGCCTACCTCAAAGAGCAGAAGTACAGCACAGCCTTCATCGAACACTATTTGCTGCCCATGTCCGCAGCGATCTGGTCCTGCCCCCCCCATCAGGTACTCCAATTTCCGCTGTTTTTTCTCGTCCGGTTCCTAAGCAACCACGGTCTTTTGCAATTGCGTAACCGGCCTCAATGGAAAACGATTGTCGGTGGATCACAAGAATACATCCGCCCACTAATGCAACCACTGCAAAATCACATCCGCTTGAACTGTCCGATCGTATCCGTGCGGCGCAACAGCGAGAATGTACTGATCCAGTCAAGTGACGGTCGCGAAGAGAGCTTTGACTACGTAATCATGGCCCTCCATGCGGACCAAGCACTCGCCGTGCTCCGTGACAGCGACGCCCTGGAAAGTGAAATTCTGGCGTCATTTCCTTACCATGAAAACGTGGCCGTGCTGCACACCGACCACACGATTCTTCCAAAACGACGACGCAGTTGGGCCAGCTGGAACTACCACCTGGGCACAGATGCCAATCGACCAGTCTCCGTGACCTATGACCTCGGTAGACTGCAAAAGCTGAACCTGGCAAAGCCTCTCCTGCTGAC
Source organism: Planctomycetaceae bacterium (assembly GCA_002724245.1). Classification (GTDB taxonomy): domain Bacteria; phylum Planctomycetota; class Planctomycetia; order Pirellulales; family Pirellulaceae; genus UBA9264. The sequence continues at coordinate 33,219 of PBOG01000195.1, read as the reverse complement.
GTTAAACCCAACCGAATCGATCCGACCCGACTCTATTCTCAAACAAATAAAGTTCCAACATCCGGCGTATGACACGACATCGATCGCCGCACAACAACGAAGGCTGGAATGCCAGGGAACCCGTAGAACGTTCTTTTGCGGTGCCTACTGGGGCAACGGGTTTCACGAAGACGGCGTCAACAGCGCCTTGTCAATCGCGGAGTTTTTTGGCATCACGATGGACGCATGCACAATTTCATCTACGAAGGACGCATCCAACATCGCCGATATGACCCGATAGCCCATCAGTTCCAATACCGCTTGTTCATGGTGTATCTGGACCTGGCTGAACTACCGGAGTTGGTCAAGCGTGTGCGCCTGCTCTCCTCCAGGAAGTGGGCTTGCCTGTCGTTCCTGGAAGGTGACCACTTGACACACCAAGAGCAGCCTCTGTCCACTGCGATACATGAAATGGTTGAAAGTCGCACCGGCCGCGCTCCGCGGGGCCCCATAAGATTGCTTACTCAACTACGCTATTGTGGTTACTATTTCAGCCCATTGAATCTTTATTATTGTTTCGACCCACAAGGAATCCGTGTTGAAACCATCGTTGCGGAAGTCAACAACACGCCCTGGAAGGAGCAGCATTGCTATGTTCTTTGGGACGCAAATCGCACTTCAGAGGGGCGACAACTGCGTTTCTCACACGCCAAGGACTTCCATGTTTCACCGTTCATGGACATGAACTCAGAATACCACTGGCGGGTATCTGTTCCTGCATCATCACTCTATGTCGAACTGAGTGCGACCGAGAACAACGCTCACTTTTTTGACGCCATGCTGACTGCCAGACGAAAACCTCTTGATTCATTTCAATTAGCCCGTGCCATGGCCCGTTATCCAATCATGACAGGACAGATTACTGGCGCGATTTACTACCAGGCCTTGCGAATCTGGATGAAACGATGTCCCTTCTTTCCACACCCAAACAAACGCACAACGAGCACCGTGTGAAGACCGAAGCTGAAGTGAATACTCTCGATCACAGGCCAGCTGCCGTCGAGCAAGCTCCGGTTGCAATCAGCCCCGGCCAGACGATCACCACTCCTACTGTAAACGAACCTGAGCCCGCGGCCGGAAACACCACACGACGTCCGCCCGCATTGGCTCATTTATGCCGGCGACTGGTTTCCACACGCCTCCGCGCTCTGTGCAGTCAGCGGCTCGACATTCGAGAAGTGCCAGCGCCCCGTCACACCTCACCGGTGGCAGCGAATGGCTCCCCAACTGAGATTCGCATCCACGATTCTCAGTTTTATCAACGCCTGCTGTTTGGCGGCAGTTTGGGTGCTGCAGAATCTTATCTGCGGGGCGAATGGAGCAGCAACGACCTGCTCGCAACCATGCGTTTACTGGTTCAGAAAGTACAGGAACTCGAATCTTTGGACCGAGAGTCCGGTCACCTACAGCGTCCGCTTCGCTGGGCAGTCCGCTGGCTGCACCGTAACAACCTTGCAGGAAGCCGGCGGAACATCGCAGCCCATTATGATCTTAGCAATCAGTTCTTTTCATTGATGCTAGATCCCACCATGACTTACTCGGCGGGATTGTTTGCTGCGCCAACCTGCAGTATGGAAGAAGCTTCGCTGGCGAAATACAAGAGAATCTGTGACCAGCTGCAACTGACATCGCAAGATCGCCTGCTGGAAATCGGTAGTGGCTGGGGTGGATTCGCGGTTTACGCAGCCCAGCACTACGGTTGCCATGTCACAACAGCAACGATTTCAGAGGCGCAATACGAGTTCGCTCAGGCACGTATTGCTGAAGCTGGCCTGCAAGAACAAATTGACCTGCGTTTGTGCGACTACCGAAATTTGTCCGGTCAATACGATAAGCTGGTCTCAATCGAGATGATTGAAGCTGTTGGCGAACGTTATCTGCCCCACTATTTTCGTACCTGCTCGCAATTGCTTGCGCAGCACGGGATGATGATGTTGCAGGCAATTGTCATACCGGATATGCGGTACCGCAGCTATCGTCGATCCGTCGATTTCATCCAACGCTACATATTCCCAGGCGGGTTCCTCCCTTCCTTTTCTGCAATCGGACAAGCGTTACGCGACGAGACTGACTTGCGATTCGTTCAATGTGACGATTTTGGCCTGCACTACGCTGAAACTCTCTCGCGTTGGAGAACCAAATTCTGGCAGAACATCGAGCGCGTACGGGCCCTCGGCTTTGACGACCGATTCATCCGCATGTGGCACTACTACTTGTGTTACTGCGAAGCCGGTTTCCGCGAACGCCAGGTCGGGGTGTCACAAATCCTACTGGAGAAACCGGGGTGTCGACGCAGCTCACAACTCGATGACCGCTGAGACTGCGCTACAACAATACGACGATTCGCGAAGTCCGCGGTCATCTCCCGCGCTGTTCAAACAAATAGTGGGAGATAAACCATTCATTACCGCCACGGTAATTGAACAACTCAGCACAGGCCATAAAGAACATCCGCCAACGCTGGACGACAATCTTGGCCTGCTGGGTACCCACCAGTGGTTCAAACAGGCCGCACACCTCCTGATAGCGTGCATCAAGATTCTGGAGCCATGCTTCGCAGGTCCGCGCATAGTGCTGACCATTCACCCGCCAATGATTGCGAATGCTCAAGTCATCTTGAAAATACAACAGCAATGCATCCGATGGCATCATTCCTCCGGTAAAGAAATGACGGCCCATCCAATTCGTTGCCCCTGACGTTTCAAACAGATATGGTGTAGAGCGATGGCAAAAGATATGTACAAACAACTTGCCATCCGAGTGCAACCACTTGGAAATGAAGCGCAGTAGTTGCTGGTAATTGCGCAAGTGCTCAAACATCTCCAGCGAAACAACCCGGTCAAATTTCTGATCGGTAGAAAAATCACAGATGTCGGCAGTGATTACGTTCAGGTTCGTTAGTTCCTGTTGCTGGCACTGCGACTCAATGTACTCACGCTGCGTTGCCGAATTGGATAACGCTGTCACCTGAGTCGCGGGAAACTCCGCGGCGATCCAAAGCGCCAGTGAGCCCCAACCACACCCGAGGTCAAGCACACGCATACCATCCTGAATGTCAGCCCGCTGGCAAGTCGTCTGGAGCATCTCCACTTCCGCGGCAGCCAACTCGGTTGTCGGTTGTGAAAACCAGCAACAACTGTACTTTAGACGCGGCCCCAGGACGCGCTGAAAAAATGCAGAGGGGACTTGATAGTGCTGCTCATTCGCGGATCCCGTCAACACAGCCAATGGGCTGTCAGATAGTTCTTCTACGAATTGAGAAACATAATCCCGTTGTTGCCCCACATCCGCGATATGCTCTTCTCTTAAACGACGAGCCAACAAACGCCGGATACCCCACCGAACCAGTGCGTCGGGTAACCAACCTTGTTCCGCAAATTGAATCCCATCCATCACGTCACTTTCCACGGCTGTAGTTGCACTGCTGACAATGTAACACTGAGGGCGCCTCTGCAAACCCTGTCTGCAGAGGCCAACCGGGTGCGATAGCCGACTGACAACCTACTGGGGCAAGTGGTTCGAAACGACGGAAAGACCCACGACGACCGCTCCACCGGCGTCACACGACCACTCCAAGGCGAACCGACGTCTCAGCGAGGCCGGCCGGCAGGACGACCTGAAGGGCAGCAATCCTGGGGGCAAACATCGTGGCTGGCCCCCTGCTCACCCAGATATTCACGTGATGCACCTGAAGTGCGTTCCAGCACCAGCTCACGAATCATCGACACAAAACGTGGATCGGTGCCTACCGTCGAGGCCCGTACCATCCCTAGGCCAATTTCGCTGCACAGTTCCTGTGCTTCGGTGTCGAGATCAAACAGGATCTCCATGTGATCGGAAATAAATCCAATCGGTACCACCACCACGTCGGTATGTTCGCCCCTTTCGTGGACGTCGCGCAAATAGTCACAAACATCGGGCTCGAGCCACGGCTGCGTCGGTGGCCCGCTACGACTCTGATAAACCAGCTTCCAGGAAAAAGTGTCCTCCAACTGCGCTAGAACGAGCCGGCAGGCTTCTTCTAATTGCGCCGTGTACCGACAACCGGCTGCCATACCAAGGGGCAGACTATGCGCCGTGTACACAATGTGCGTGGTCGGATGACGGTCCGACGGCACCTTCGCCAGTGCAGCACGCACACGATCGGCCATCGGCAATACGAATCCTGGGTGATTGTAGAAAACCCGCACTTTGTCAATTTGTAAATCCCCAGCGTCTACCTCTTGTTGAGCTCGTTCAATATCTTCCCGATATTGTCGGCAACCCGAATACGAGCTGTATGCGGAAGTCATGAATGCCAGGCTACGCTGAATCCCATCCTTTTGCATTTGCTGCAAAGTATCGGCCAGCAATGGATGCCAGTTCCGATTGCCCCAATAAACGGGCAGTTCGACCTGGTGTTCCGCCAGCTCCTTCTTGAGTGCAGCAATCAACGCGCGGTTTTGCCCATTAATGGGGCTGACCCCGCCAAAATGCTGGTAATGCTCGGCAACCTGCAACATGCGTTGCCTGGGCACGTTCTTGCCACGCAACACATTCTCCAGAAAGGGGATTACGTCCTCCGGCCCTTCCGGGCCGCCAAAAGAAACAACCAGCAACGCGTCGTAGGAGTCGGACATCAGAGCTGCCTGAAGGTCAATCGTAGAAAAACACCGTTCTGATCGGCGACCACTGCTCACCTGTCAGATCGCGAAACCTGTTCCATCCAAGGCGGAGAGAACGAATCAGATCTGCAAGAGCAATATACGACGTGCCAGCAAACGGCGAAACCGTATCAGTCGCAGCACTTGAACGGAACTCCTGACTTCGCAACCCTCCCCAAACCGGCTCGTCTCTTCTAAAATCGAACTTGAACCAACGCACCGCCCGGGTTCGCTGCGGTGCGAATAATTTGCTGCCTGTAACGACGGTGGAACTACCATGCAACGCGAGCAGATCGAGGCGCTGATCCCAGTCCGTGAACCCTACCTTTGGGTCGATGAAGTCATCGACGTTTCAGCAACCCAGATTCACGCCAGAAAACACTTACCCGTCGATCTACCGCTATTCACGGGACATTACGTCGACTTCCCTGTTTTCCCGGGGGCGCTCCAATGCGAGTGTGCATTTCAGGCGGCCGCGATCTTGATCGCACAAACACGGCAGACGACCGAGGGACAAATCCCGGTGATCGCCCGCGTCAACAACGTCAAGTTCCGACAGGTGGTCCGCCCCGGTAGCACACTCGATATCCATGTTCAGCTGGTTGAAGAAATGCGTCGCGTCTTGATGCTCAGTGGACGCCTGTCGGTCGATGGTCAAACCACAGCGCAATTAGAGTTTGCCGCGACGGAAGCAGACCAAAGTCGACTCGAGAACCGTTAAAGACACGCTGCTGTAACCGGCGTACCAATCAGGGATCCCCCTCGCCAACCCAACCTGTCTGGCGAAACAAAGCCAGGCGTCCGTTCTTGGAACGTCGCACCTGCGGTAACGTCAACCCCCCGGACTGCCGAAGATCCACCCTGACAATACCCTGGGAACCTGCCAGACCATGCGGAGGGCGTGTTTTCCTGAAACCGCTGCAGGTTGGGATGGTTCGTCGACGTGCATCCATCACCCACGCAACCTGTAAATCGAATCCCAGATCGCCACGTGAGGCGCTCTATCTCGCACCCGGAAAACGACAAACCATAAATTCCGCCAACCAGCATTGCTCGTACAGGCCAGGAATAACGCGCACTGGCCTGCATCTCGTTCCGTGGGCAACAGACGGCAGTTCGGCCACCTAAGGAGTACGCGGGGATCGATTGACCGCTTGCTCGGCGCGATGCCAGTTCGCAATCGCGCGGCGGCGTTCCTGATCACTGGCAAATGCCAGCGTCCCCAGGTCCCATACTTGTTCCGGGTGCTGGCGTATGTCACGGAAACCAAACTCGCTAAGATCCCGTTTGCGCAACTTGACCAGCGCCGCCAGGGCGATATCACACATCTGTGTCACATCACGCTGGGCGCCCTGACGCCGACCATAGGGCGTGGGCGTACTGTCGTTCAACAAGGGGGTCAAGACCGCCACGTGACGGTCGTCGCCAAAGCGTGCCAGGACCACCACGGCCAGATGGCGCCAGTAAGTCCGCCCGTTTTTTTTCTCGCGTTGCCTCTCGGCAGCAACCGCCGTGGCACTGAGTGCCCGTTCTGCCAGCACGCGTGCTTCGGCAATCCCATGGCGCAAACTAATGTGCATCGACATGTACGTACTCGGCCCCTCCTGGCGGGGAATCCAGTGCCGCAACAATGCAATCAGTGGCTCTCGGACTGGGGAGTCGCGCAAATTGGCATCCAACCGGAACAGATAGAGCGTCAAGGCATCATTGAGTTCACGGTTGTCAATCTGCCAATCAAGTACAAACAGTAGCAATGTCGCCAGCGTCGCCAGGCTGGGCTGTTTTCGTCGCTGCCCCGCACGATGGCCATTGAGGGTTGCCAACCCATGTTCAATCAGTGGAGCTTCTCCCTTGGGTTTCTGCTCGATCTCCGTCAGAAACAAGCCCTGCTCCTGCTGCATCGCGACAAACAACTGCCGCGCAGACGCATTATCACCCGTGAGACTGCGGAACGCTGGCCATTTTGGCAATCCATGCGCATGCAAGCCGGTATCCGCAGCAAACCGAACCAGACGAGCCTGAAAGTCGTTTTCCCGAATGACGCGATAGATTCGCTGGCAACGCAAACGGACTTCACGATCCGAACTCTTCAGGCCGGCCTCCACTTCGGGTAGCGCCACGACTCCCTGCGCGATTAGATTCGTGGTTGCAAACTGACGGATCGAAAACTTGACAGAGCCCAATTCGCCAACCCACTGCCGCACACGCTCAGCAACGGCTCTCTCGGTTGCCAGACCCACCGCTGGCACAAAGCCTGGCAGTCCCGGCCAGCCCATGGCGCCCCACAGGAAAATGACGGTCAGCAGAGGTCCTCGACCAGTCGTCTGCGGTCTAGAATGAAATAACCGAATCACTCGGTTCGCTGTGCCAGGCTGCATATCTGGATCCGGCGGTATGACAATTCGCTTTGCAGTCACGTTATTCTAACATCTACTTCACCACCGTGACCAACAAGGCAATCCACGAGATTCGCATTTCGAACCATCGATTGAAAAGTAGTTGATCCTGCGCTCCGAGTCCAGCGCCGTTTCAAACCGTTCCATGCACGCATCGCCACCTGCCGAACCCGCATCGCCACGACCCGTACCAGGACCCAGCGCGTCCCCGCAGTCCCACACCTCGACCGCGCCAAGTTTACGACCCGCCTTATGGATCATTAGTCTGGGGATCGGAGAAATCGCCGGAACCTGGTGGCTCGTTCCCAACTCGACCCTGCAGATCGCCAGCCTGTTTCTGGGCCCGCCTGCGATCGGATTGGCGCTGCTGGGATGGCTGTTGTTTGGTTTACGCATCGATTGGAAAAAGCGGGGCGGCCTGGTGCTCTGGTTCGTTGGTCTGGCCACGGCAACCAGTGTGCTGGTTGATCGATCGGTGTACGTCAGCTTTGGATTCCAGGGACTGCCACTGGCCGCAATCGCCACCACTCTGTCGACGTGGTTGTTGCAGCGGCTCTGTGGCCCCGCTTCCCAGCGCCTGGTGATTCTCACGATCCCGCTGACGCTGTGCCCCTGGTTGCTACTGGGCAGCGACGGCACCACCGGTGAATCGCTACCTGTCTTTCGCTGGCGTTGGCAACTCACTAATGAACAACGGTGGTTGCGCAAGACAAAGCCGCCCACCCAGACCACAGAAAGCAAGGCCGAGCAACCCCTGGTCGGAGCAGACGGCGACTGGACGGGATTTCGCGGGCCGCGCCGGGATGGCAAAGTCGCCGACATCCGGCTCCAGACAGACTGGCAGCGACACCCCCCCCAGCAACTCTGGCGACGAGAAATCGGTCCGGGCTGGTCCTCTTTCTGTGTCGTGGATGATCGCGTCTTCACTCAGGAGCAGCGGGGAGATTCTGAATGTGTGGTTTGCTACCACGCGTCTTCAGGGGAACTCCTGTGGGTACACGAAGACCGCGCGCGATTCTGGGATGCGGCAGGTGGTGCTGGCCCGCGTGCGACGCCCAGTTTTTTTGCCGGTCGACTGTACACGCTAGGGTCGACTGGAATTCTAAACTGCCTGGCGGCGGGCAGTGGCAGGTTGGAATGGAGCGTGAATATCTCACAGACCAACCAGGCGCCGATCCCCACCTGGGGGTTCACCGGATCACCTTTGGTGTGGAAGGATCTGGTGGTCGTCTGTGCGGGTGGAAACCAACAGCAGAGCCTGATCGCCTACGATCGCATCAACGGCCGGCGCCGCTGGGCCAGCGGTCACATCGGAGCCGGCTACGGTTCTCCACACCTGGCAACTCTGCATGGAGTGGAACAAGTGATCATTATCGACGACGAAGGTGTGTCTGGATATGAGCTTCTGACTGGACGTGGGTTGTGGCAATTTGATCTGGGAGGCATTCCAGGGGACAAAACGCTGCAACCCTGCCTGCTCGATCAACAGTCATTCCTGGTCGGTATGGGCAACGGTATCGGTACCCGATTTCTGCAATGCAACCGCGCAGGAGACAACTGGCGGATCGAACAACGTTGGTTAAGCAAAGGGCTGAAGCCCAAGTTCAGTGACTTGCTTTACCATCAGGGCTACATCTACGGCCTGGATGGCAAAGTACTGGTCTGCCTCGCTGGTGATTCCGGAAAGCGGCTCTGGAAAGGCGGGCGTTACGGCGCGGGCCAGCTCATCTTGCTGGGAAACAATCTGTTGGTCACCGCTGAAAATGGTGACCTGGCCCTGGTGTCTGCTCAACCGGAAAAGTACCAGGAACACGGACGCATCAAGGGCCTGGAAGGAAAAACCTGGAATCACCCGGCTTACGCGCGCGGCCAACTATTCGTGCGTAACGGCCGCGAGGCCGTCTGCTATGCCTTATCCCAATCGCGCTAGTTACGAACCCGTCCCACCTGGCGCCGCAACCCGCTATTCGGCGCGCAACAAAAGTCGCCGCATATCACCCTGGGGACCCATTTTCCAGACCTCACGCAAGAGATAGATCGAAACCGCCAGATTCCCCAGCGTCATGATCAATACGAACCACAATGCCCGCTGGAGGAGCCGACGTTCCTTGTAGCAAATCCAAACGTAGATGATCACAAAACCCATGTAGGCATCACCCAGGGTGAGCCAAAACCAGGGATCCGCGGCCAAACCACGGCCGGCCTCCCAGAGACTCCGATCGTTCACTGCCCAAACGACCAGGGCTACCATCAAAACAAAAATCCCGGCAAACAAGAGCATCAACAGATTGCGCATCGACCTGTTTCCTTCGTATTCAAACCAGCCCGCTGACCTGGCACCCCCTCGTCGGAACCCGCCAGCCCGCTACTATGTTAGCGTCCCGATCCGATTTGACGATTTTCCAGGCAACACGCCACGATGACCGAGTCAGTAAAATTATTGTTCTCCAGGAAACGACGGTGGCGACGGCGTCTGGTCCTGCTGGCAGGTGCTGCCACAATGCTCTTCTTCACGCCGCGTATCATGAATCAACCACCCAAGGGGCTGGGGATCGCGGAGGGTAAGCTGGCTGCCTGTCCCGACAGTCCGAATTGTGTTTCGACATTCTCGCTCTCTGCGGAACACCGGATGGATCCGATACCGTTTCGTGGATCAACCGATCAGCTTGTCGACAAACTCAAGTCGATCGTCAGAGAATTACCGAGAACCCGGATTGTTCGCCAGACCGACAATTACCTCCACGTCGAATGCCGTAGTTTCTGGTTTGGTTTTGTCGACGACGTCGAGTTTCTGATTGACCCCGAGCAGAAGCTCATCCAATTTCGCTCCGCGTCTCGTGTCGGGTATTCCGACCTGGGCGTCAATCGCCGCAGGATGGAAACCCTCCAGAAAGCCTGTCTGGGAACTCTGTAACCTACGCATCAACTCGGCTGCGCGCCACAGCGACGCGGCGGCTGCTGGAAAAGGAATAGCCGGTGTCACTCTTCTCGATGCTACTAGCCACTGTGATGGTCATCGGGCTGTTGATGCTGTTGCTTTGGACGGTGAGTCTGCCATACAAGGATGCGAGTCTGGTCGACCGCTTCTGGGGACTTGGTTTTGTGCTGGTTGTCTGGGTACGTTTCACGCTGTATGCCGTCAATCACGAACCGCAGTCTCTACTTCTACCTGTCCTCGTCACGCTGTGGGGCCTGCGTTTGTCGGGCTACCTGACCTGGCGGAATTGGGGCCAATCAGAAGACTTCCGATACCGCACCATGCGTGAACGCCATGGTGCACGGTTTCCCTGGGTCAGTCTACTCACCGTCTTCACACTCCAAGGGGTGGTGATGTGGGTGGTGGCATTGCCATTGGTACTGCGCCAGGACGCCCCGCTCGACTGGAATCTTCGGCTGATAGCGGGAGTGCTGTTGTGGATCATTGGTTTTGCATTTGAATCGATCGGTGATTTCCAGCTGGCGCGTTTCAAATCGCAGTCGGAAAATCAAGGTCAGGTGATGGACCGGGGATTGTGGCGTTTCACGCGGCACCCCAACTATTTCGGTAACGCTCTGGTGTGGTGGGGTCTGACAATCATCGCGCTCACTCGAATCGAACAGAGCTGGATCCTGATCAGTCCTGCCGTGATGACCCTCTGCCTGCTGTACGTTTCGGGCGTTCCCATGCTGGAATCCACGCTCGCCAAACGAACTGTCGGATACCGCCAGTACATCCAGCGAACGAGCCGCTTTCTACCTTGGCCACCGCGATCAAATCAGGATCATCTGGCGTCACGTTCTACAGAAACACCTTGATCGCGTTGTCCCACCGCATCCCGTCAATAGAAATTTTCCTGCCCCATGAATGTCTCTTGCCGTAAAGCGATCCTGGCTGGTTTCCTGTTTGCCGGACTCACGACCGCTGTCATCGCCCTGACCGCAACACGTCTGCAGACCGCGTTCACTACCGTCGGCACCACCAGGCCGTTCCAGTATCCCTGGCGTTTGACGACACCAGATCAAATGGCGCAACTGACCGCCTGGCTCGGCTACAGTTTCCACAATCTGTCTGCCTGGCTGGTGATCTGGCTGGCGCGACGCCAACAACCGTCCTTCAGCGACCGCTTCAACCGCTATAACTGGTCGATGATCACCATTCACATCCTGTTCGCAGCACTGCATCTGCTGCAAACGCATCTGTGGTACGACGGGCTGGCGCGCGACGTGCCAGAAATTACGGCTCTGGGATCGGTAGCCCTGATGCTCATGGTGGTACTGATCCTGGAGAACCCGCGGCGCGGCATTCTGCTCGGCTGGCGGGCTCCATTTTCGCGACGCCTGGTCGGCGTCGTCAAGGAATACCACGGCTACCTGTTTACCTGGGCACTGACCTACACGTTCTGGTACCACCCCACCGAAGACACCCCCGGACATCTACTCGGTTTCTTCTATATCCTGCTGTTGATCTGGCAGTCCGCACTGTTGTTTCATCGGGCGCATCTCAATCGCTGGTGGAAGCTGACACTGGAAGTACTCGTCCTCCCGCACGGAGCCTTAGTCGCCTATTACCAGCAGAACCAGATGTGGCCGATGTTCGCCTTCGGATTCGGCGCCATGTTTTTTCTGACCCAGATGTACGGCCTGCCCCTGCGGACCCTGACGCGGCGACTGGCATGGGCCAGTTTTCTGTTGCTGGCACTTGCCACCTACGGATGGCGAGCCGATTCCTGGCAGTCCGGCTTGTTCGACATGGCCGCTGAACTGCCACGCATCCCGTTCCTCGAATACACCGTGGTGCTAATACTATTTGTGCTGTTTGCTATCGTCGACCGCATCTGGACAACCAAATCCGATCCGGCCGCCAGTGCGGTGCCCTAATCTGCCTGCAGCTGTGAGGCCAAGTGCTCTCCAGGACAGACGCCGCGGCGCGCACTTAACCCACGTCGGAGAAACAACTATGACAGACGCAACCGTGACCAGTCCCGACGTCGTAGCGGAAGCAGCTACGGACGGCGCGGACGGCCCATCCGTTGGCAGATTGCGGCTTTGGCCAGCCACACTCCTGCTCCTCTCTCAGCTACCCGCCTGGTGGCTACTCCCCCAACTGGCTCCCGATTCGATGCTGAACCTCTTCCGTCCCTTTCTGGTCCCGGGAGCGACCACGCTGTTACTGATCATGTGGTGGCTGCTCGCCAGTCGGGCCAGCTGGCGAGAACGATTGGCAGGATGCGGACTCTGGGTGGCCCTGCTCTTGATCGCACTACAGTGCGCTGACGCCAGCCTGGGCTTTGTCTTTCCGGTCTTTGCCGGGTCCGCTACGGCCCAGGCTGCCGTCCTGGCTTTGCATATTCCCACTTCGCGGAGGCGTTCCCGCCTCCTGGCTTTGGGGGCGATTCTTCTGGTCTGCGGCGGTTTCCAGACGGTACGACTGGCGGGTATGTCGGGCGCAATGATGCCCCAATTCATCAGCAGGTGGGGCAAGTCACACGAAGAAGCACTCCTGGCACGCCGAAGCGCGGACACGACAACAGCACGCACCACGGAGGTGAAACTCGTGCTGCCCGCGCAACCGGCAGCCGATGACTGGCCCGGCTTCCGCGGACCGCGACGCGACAGTCACGTGGACCGCTTGCAGATCTCTACCGACTGGGAGGCCGCACCGCCGCAAGAATTGTGGCGTACTGCAGTGGGGCCTGGCTGGTCGTCCTTTTGCGCCGTGGGCGACTGGTTGTTCACACAGGAGCAACTGGGCGAAGAAGAACTGGTGGTTTGTCGTTCCGCACAGAACGGTAAGCAACAATGGGTCAACCGGGTGACCGCTCGGTTCGAAGAGAGTGTGGGCGGCCCGGGACCGCGGGCAACCCCCACGTTCGACAACGGTCAGCTGTTCACCACCGGGGCCACCGGCATCGTGCAGTGTATCGACCCGATGAACGGTAGCACCATCTGGAAACGCGATCTGGTCCAGGATAGTGCTGCCAACATCCCCATGTGGGGATTTTCCAGTTCACCTCTTCCCAGCGGTGATCTGGTTTGCGTGTTTGCCGGTGGCACAGGGGCCGGTGTAATCGCTTACAACCGACAGGACGGCAGTATCGTCTGGAAGCAGGGTCAGGGCTCCCACTGCTATACGTCGGCCCACCTGGCAGAATTTGACGGTCTCCCACAACTGTTGATGTTCAGTGACTGGGGCCTGCAATCACTGGACGTCCGTAATGGTGAGATCCTCTGGCAACGCGAACTGGTCAGTTCTGGAAATCGGATCACCCAGCCTCTACTGCTACCTCCAAACGACGTCGTCCTCAGCGCCGGTTACGGTGAAGGCGCCCGGCGCTGGCAGATTACCCGCCAGGCAGAAACAAACGAGTGGCAAATCACCGAAATCTGGGCCTCCCGCTACCTCAAGCCGTTCTTCAACGACGGCGTCTTCTACCGCGACCACATTTATGGATTCGACGGCAAATTTCTCACCTGTATTGATGCGGCTACCGGCAAGCGGGCCTGGAAACGGGCCCGCCGGCGGGGCAGCTACGGCCACGGTCAGTTGCTTTTGTTAACCGCCCAGTCACTGCTGCTGATCCAGGCCGAAGATGGTGCCTTGGCGCTGGTCGAAGCAACTCCGCAGGAACATCGAGAACTGGCGCGGCTGCCGGCGCTCAATGCCAAGACATGGAACCATCCAATCATCGCCCAAGGTAAGCTGTTTGTCCGCAATGGAGAAGAGGCTGTCTGCTTTCAGCTCCCCGCAACCTCAGCCCCCGAAACTCCCTGAGGAATCCGCGGACAACTGCGCGGGGCAGGGTCGACTTAACCAAGCAGTTCGCCAATCGGTTCACCGTGCGGCAAGATGGGCAGCGGTCGCCCCGCCAGGTTGATGAACTCGTGGTGTGGATTGATACCCAGAAACTGGTAGATCGTAGCCAGCACATCCTGTGGTTTCAGCGGCCGTTCCACAGGTCGCTCTCCGTGGCGATTGGTGGCACCAATCACCTGGCCCATCCGCATGCCACCGCCGTAAACCAGCGCGCTGCCGGCCGGACCCCAATGGTCCCGCCCGGGTACGCCATTGAAATTGCGAATGCGGGGTGTACGACCGAACTCGCCCGCCATCAACACCATCACCCGCTGATCTAAACCACGGGCTCCGAGATCTTCCAACAATGCGGAGACCGCCTGATCCAGCAGCGGACCACGCCCCTTCATGGTGCCAAATACATGGGTTCCACAGGGATGATCATCCCAGCTATCGTGCCAGGGACCCGTCGGATGGAAACGCACACCAACCACACTCACACCCGCCTCTACCAGACGCCGCGCCAAGAGTGCCTGCTGGCCCGCTTTGTGCATCCCGTAACGCTGCCGTACTGCATCCGGTTCCTGAGCCAGATCAAACGCGCGCGCGGCGTCGGGGCTGGTCAGCATAGCGATCGCGCGCTGTTGGAATTCATCCAGCGCATCCAACCGGCCAGGCGCATCAAACGTTCGCCGTAACTGATCAAGTTCTGTCAGAATCTTCGTCCGCTGGCTAAATCGGGTCTCTCCAACTTCGCCGGCCAGCCGCAAATTGTCGACATGAAAATCTTTTGCTGATGGGTCGTTACGAATCTTCAACGCACCGAAAACGGGCCCTAGATAGGCCGGGCCACCACGCGGCATCTCGGGCAGACCGACATACGCAGGCAAACGTCGGTTGTCGCTGTTGCGCATGCGGTTGACGACCACGGCCAGATCCGGGTTCTCTGGTGGGCCAGTAATCACACCCGTACGGTCATAACCGGTGATAAAGGTGTGTGTGGCAGACACGTGGTTGGAAGAAGCTTGTGTCAACGAACGGAGGATCGTGAACCGATCCGCCAAGGCGGCTAACCGTGGCAACACGTCGCAGAATTGAATGCCTGTTTGGCGCGTGGCAATAGACCCCAAATCACCGCGAATTTCCGCAGTCGCCTCAGGCTTGGGATCAAACGTTTCAAATTGGCTGGGACCGCCGTCCTGCCAGAGAATAATCAGGGAGGTTTCCGGTAAGGTCCTCCTCTGCGGACTGGCAGCTGCGGACTGCAAACGCAGAACATTCGCCAGATTGAGAGAACCTACCCCGGCAATTAACTGCTGCAGAAAACTGCGTCTCTGGAACATCTCGGTTTTCTCCCAGGCCAAGACGCGATGCGCAATCCCACCGGAACAACCGCACAGTTGTATCGTGACGAAGCCACTGTATCGTGACAAAGCCAATCGTATTGTGACGAAGCCATCCACCGGGTCAAGGGAAAACAAGCCGCACTCCGGGATAACGGACACGGACCCAGTGGACGTATCTCGACAGGCCGATTTCAGAGATCCAGGCGGGAGATATAGAAACAGGTCAGGCTCAGCGTCACAACCACAAAAGCCAGGCTGCTCCAAAGCGGACCCTGGATGTCGACCTTGACCCGAGCCTGACGCAAATCGGTAGCCACCGGAGGCCCCATGGCCTGGGTTTCCGAATCGGTGAGTACGTAGTTCACAACATTGGAGAGCTCACCCGGCTTCGGGAAAATCGTGTAGAGCGGCTGCACACCGTAACGATAGACCATTTCCAGCACACCTTGCTCAGGCTCAAGTGTTTGTTTGGGCCGCAATGATTTGGGGTCGTACGTCGTCACCCGAGTTCCCCGATCAGCCACCAGCAAATCACCCTGGGCATCAAACACGGCCGACGAAACATCGCCACCCAGCGTACGCGGTGGCTGATCTCCAGGACCAAGTACCGCCAAAGTACCGTTGTGGAACACGACTGCCATCGCCGTCCCGTCGGGCGACGCCAGCACCTGGTACGGTTCACTCTTGCCGCCAGGCCGATAAACGTGTTGCTCTTCAAGTCGGGGAAGATCCAGTACCAGCACGCGACCATCCGAGGGAGCCAGCACCACCTGCGCTGAGGTGCACCCCAGAGTCACCGGACCATCGATGTCCGCAAACGCGCGCTGGGCGGCGATCGCAAACCGGCCAGCTTGATCACGCTGCAGCCAGAACAGCGTGCCGTCACTGAAGACAACCAGGTTACCGGTTTGTGAGTCGATGGCCGCGGCAAACGACTCCGCCAGTTGCAACTCCTCATCCGGTCCCAGAGGTTCAAACGGAGGGTCACCCTGTGCGGTCGGCAAGCGAAATCCAAACAGTTTGGGACCTTGACGCGCTTCCGCCGTCTTGCCGTCGAAACGGAAAACACCTTCCTGGGCCACCAGCAGTGTCTCGCCCTGCGGAGTCAAGAAAATCCAGGAGGCGCCGGCCGGAGGGTTCGGACCCGGCGCATGTTGCCACGACCCGCCAGACCAGGAAACCACGGACAGTGTGGGGCGCGCGCCGAGGAATCGAAAACGCCGCCCACCACCCAGAGTCTGCAAATAGTGCAGCTGCTTGCGCTGGGCATCGAATACCGGACCAATAATCACCTGCGGCAGGAAACCGGGCCTGCCGTCGCGACCTTTCGGTTCCAGAATCGTTTCCCAGGAATCATCACGCCACTCCAACAAATGGCCCGACTGATTTACGGCGGTCAAGACATCTGGCCGGGGTACGAGCGTGACAATCCGACCTGGATTGATGGCAAACTGCTCAATCAGTCCCTTGGCCGTTCCCACCGTGAAACAAGCACCCCAAAAGAGAATCGTGATCACGATCGATACGATCGCATTTTTCCAAAGGACCGCGGCCAGGGCAGACACAGAGTAGTAGATAACAAATAGAAACAAGAACAACGGAATGCACCACAACAACGAATGGCTCCAGAGACCAAACCGCACTCCCAAAATCAACCACAAGCCGATGATAAAATAGCCTGCGTTGAGCAGAATAAAGGCACAGCCTCCGAAAAACTTGACCAGAAACAACACCCAGCGGATAACCGGCTTGCTGAGCAACAAATCAACCGCACCCGCTTCGAAGGTGTGGGGAATAATCGGTGCGGTCACCAGAATCGCAACGAACACCGCTACGATCCCGACCAGAAACCCCATCACAGTGGCCAGCAGCTGGTTGATGATCGGTTCCGCCATCGTACGGTTGAAGGGCAGCGGCTCATCCATCGTGTAACCCAAATACGACAGATGTAATTCTTGGCGGGGCGCATTGGCAATTTCGTTGGGAAACGCGGCAATCAGTAACAGGCGATTCAGGTACACCCGCTCGTCCGCGGAGAGTTGCGCGACACCCCGCTCCAACAGTTCTTCGGCTTCCGGTCCCAGGACCGTCTCCGACCAGATCTCGGCGTCATAAAAATCATCTTGCTGCAATTGCTGATTGAGTTCCTCCAGAAGGACGGACACCTCCGTTCTGGTGATCGCCGGGAGGTCTTCTTCCGTGCTGGCCATCGACTCGGTGATTGTTGTCTGGAAATCGTCGCCAGCACGATCCCAGATCCGCTTCACCGGCCCCTGTTGCTTATCCTGGGAAGCCTCGTAGAAACGTTCAATCAGTGCTGGCCAGGCACTCACACTGGTGCGGCGCAGCAGTGTCGCACGCTGGTCCTGCAGGCCGAGCGGTGCCAACGCCAGCAGGACCAGCGTGGAGACCGCCAACAAGATCCACAAGACCCGTGACGCAAACGCCTCGTGAAAAGAATCTTTCAGAACTGTGAGATAAGGACGCATGAGGATGACTTGCTGTCTGAAGTTGAAAGTCTATCGGGCCGTTACTGTGCAGAGTTGTTACTGTACAGAGTTGTTACTGTACAGAGTTGTTACGGTGTCGAGTCCGCGTTACCACCAACAATCTCCAGGAATGCCTCCTCCAGGCTGTCGCGTGACGGAATCAACGACACCAGCTCCAGTTGCCGGGAACGTAATGCGTCAATCCGTCCGTTCACCCCAGTCTGGTCAAGCCCCTGAACTCGGATCTGTGTGACATCCGGGGCGTCACGTTGCCAGTCGACAATCGTCACATCGGAAAACACCTCGCGCAGGACGTTCTCTGCACCGCGAACGACAAACTCAATTTCACGTTCCCGCTGATCGGTGATCTCGTCCAGGGTGCCCACACGCAACAAGTTGCCGTGATCCAGAATCGCCACGCGATCGCAGACTAACTCCACTTCCTGCAGCAGGTGGCTGTTGATGAAAATCGTCTTGCCTTCCGACTTGAGCTCTTGCAACAACGTTCGCAATTCACTCCTGCCGACAGGGTCAACACCATCGGTCGGTTCATCCAGGATTAACAATTCAGGATCATGGAGCATGGCCTGCGCGAGGCCCAAACGCTGTAACATTCCCTTGGAATACTTGCGTACCGAGACCCGTCCCCATTCACTCAGGCCAACTCGGCGCAACAAGTCATCACGACGACGTCCGACGTCGCCAGGACTGACCCCACTCAGTCCACCGTAGTAGGCTAACGCCGAATTCCCCTTCAGATGCCGGGGAATGCGATGGTGCTCGGGAAGGTAACCCACCTGTGCCCGACCGCGACGGTCACCCGCCGGCTGTCCCAGTAAATTCGCCCGGCCACCACTCTTGGAAACCAGACCCAGGAGAATCTTGATCAATGTCGTCTTGCCGGCACCATTCGGCCCCAGCAAGCCAAAAATCGAGCCCCGCTCGACCTCAAAGGAGATTTTTCGCAAGGCGCGAATCGAACGTCTGCCAAACCAGCCGTCCTTGAAGGTCTTCTCCAATGACTCCACCTCAATCGCAGTATCTGCCATCAACCATCTTTCCTGGAAGTCCTGGGAACAACGGTGGCCCGTAAATCAGCATCTGACAAAAGCGGATTCCATCAAAACGCGGGGCAGGGCAACGGTCCACCAGAATTAACGGAAATAATTCAATTGGTAACCGCTGGGAACGCCCCCCACTTCGGTACAGCCGCAAAATCAAAGCGTGACTGCGACATATTCATTTTCGCACGCGCATCCACCGGTCACATGCATCACCCTATCATTCAGTACATGGACCATCGCGGCAAGCGTGCGGGAGCGAAAACCGGTCGCCTCCGACGCGCTCCCATGAGCGCAAATAGAGCGCGGGAAAGAGGTGTGATTGCGGGTCAATTCCTGTAATTGGGCCAGATCGAGCTGGGCTGCGTTTTCTTGGAAATAGCGATTCAAGGACGCGTACCGGGCCAACGAACTCCCAATCGCCTGCGGCCGGATCACTTCGCGTTCCTTGAGTCCCGCCGTCAGATAGTGGTTGGTGTGTCCATAGACATTGTCCTGCGGATAAATGGCCTGAAATTGTTTTCCCGTCGTCTCCAGACTGACGACGCTGCCACTGTCATCTGCGACCAGGTAGTGGGCCCCCCCGGCACGGGGCGGCACGACTGGCGCAGTGAGAGCTTCACCCAGATTGGCAGACGCCAATACTTCCCGCACCACACAACTGTGGAGTTTGCCCATTCCCACATCACGGCAACTGAGAAAATTGATCGATAGGCCAATCCCCGCCTCGTTCAGACCGCCGGCTCCCACCACGCCTGCAAAGCTGAACACCAGTTGGCGTGGACCCTGCTCTGGTGTCAGACGCAGCAGCACAAGATAGTCTTGATGCAATTCCGGCATGTCATACGTCTGCCCCACCAGGGTTCTGGCCGTGCCCGGTTCGTGGGACACAGCAAAGCTGGTACAGCCAAAATTCACACCCATCTCCAGGTAACAAAAACTCACCAGGTCAAGAATGCTGTTGAGCAGGAAAATACGTTCAAAAGAAACGTCCGCACCGCGGGCAATCCCCCGCATCTCTTCAACCAGGTGCGGGGCCACACGCTCGTTATAGGCCACCTGGGGGGACCACTTCTCCCAGACTTCCTGCTCGCGCTGTGCGCAGCTGGCATGCCGCAACAGCCACTCCAGGAACCGCTCGCTGTACTCCTGAATCTGACTCCGCTGCTGTTCTCCGTGTCCCTCTCCTAGTTGGCTGGGTGTACCCGACAACTCCAGCACAGGAATCTGGGTGTGTGCTTGACTCATCATACCTGGCTCAGGACCGTTCCAATTCCGGCGCGCTGCAATAGCTGCCACCTGCGGTGTCCATCCTACGCCCCCTGACAGGGGAAACCAGTAGGGAGACAGCCCCACCCGGATTGGCCGCCGCCAGCCTGATCCTGTCCGGGCTGCGGGCGACGCAAACACCCAACCGCCCACGCCACGCAGCCTGCGAAAGGCGTTACAATTCCAGACGTGAGCTGCCCCCTGCCCGATGACGCAACCACGCGGTGGCAGGTGGGCCCGGTTACGCACACCCGGACTTGCGATTCACGATACCTCCCTCGTTCGGAGCAGCACGCCATGCGGTTCTCTCCTGTACTGCAACTGACCTTCACGCTGATCATCACGCTCTGTGACCAGCCAGCAACCTATGCCCAATGGCCCCAGTTTCGTGGACCCGACGGACAGGGCCATTCCAATGATCCGGATGTGCCCCGGCAATGGAGCGAAACCGAGGCGATCGCCTGGAAGACTCCGGTACCTGGTACCGGCTGGTCGTCGCCAGTCATCTCCACTGGGCAAATTTGGATGACCGCTGCCCATCAAGACGGAACATCACTGCACGCAATCTGTCTCGACCAGAAATCGGGCCAGCCGTTATTCGACGTCGAAGTTTTGACCACCGACGACGTGGGACCCAAGCACGTACAAAACGGTTACGCATCACCGACACCCGTCCTGGATGGTAAACGAGTCTACGTCCACTTCGGACCGCGCGGCACGGCTTGCTTGAACCTGCGTGGAGAGATCCTCTGGACCAATACGGAACTTCCCTTTGCGCTGCCACAGGGCGCTGCCAGTTCACCCGTTCTCCACGGCAACAAGCTGATCCTCGTGTGCGATGGCACAGACGCCCAGTTCGTCGTCGCGCTCGACAAGATAACTGGAAAGGTGATCTGGAAGACCGCCCGCAAACACCTGGACCGTGTCCAGGAGCGTGGCTTTTACAAGATGGCCTACGCGACGCCGCTGGTGGTTGAAGTCAACGGCCAAACACAAGTGATCTCTTCGGGTGCAGAACACGTGGCCGGCTATGACATTCAAACGGGAAAAGAAATCTGGTGGCACCAGTACATGGGCTTCTCATTGGTAGGGCGACCATCCTACGGCAACGGCTTATTCTACGTCGTCGGCTCGGTAGTGCTCGATCATCATTGCATTTACGCCATCAAGCCTGGTGCGACCGGCGAGGTGCACGAAACCGACCTGGCCTGGAAACAACCGAAAGGAATCGGCCACGTCCCGTCTCCACTGCTCTACGGAAAAGAAATCTACGTGGTCGATGACGAAGGGACCGCACAATGCCTGGATGCGATGACCGGAAAACCGCTCTGGAAACAACGACTCGGTGGACGTTTCCGCGCCTCACCCCTGCAAATTGGAAACCACATTTTGTTCGTGAATCAAGCTGGCAAGGCAACACTGATTCAAGCGGGTCGCGAATACAAGGTGGCCCAAACCAACCAACTGGAAGGCATGTTCCTGGCCTCTCCGGCGGTCGCGGATGGAGCCCTGTTCCTCCGCAGCGCAACACACCTTTACTGTATTGCAGACTAATGTTGGTTTGCAGACGAAGTCCTACTGTATTGCGTCACGTGGCGATCCGCCGGAAAGCATCGCGATGATTTCAGCCGTTCTCCGAGGCCTAGCCCCCTGTATTCTGATCGTCGCGGTCTCCGGCGCGCGCCAAGCGCTGGCAGCTGCTCCCGAAAATGCGCCGATTCGCATTCGCGCAGGGCTATTCGATACAACACAACCGCAAACGCTCGGCCTGCAAACTCTGCCGGGCCAACACAAGATCGTTTACCAGGCGGGTCCCCAAACCTACAAATTTTGCCACCATGCCAACCTCGCGGTCTGGCAGGACAAGCTGTTTCTGATGTGGTCCAACGGCATCACGCACGAGGACTATAACGGCCAGCGCATTCTCTACGCCACCTCGGTCGACGGGCGTAACTGGTCGAAACCGGCCGTACTGGCCGCCGACCCCGATGGAGACGGACCGCTGGCCTGCGTGGCCGCCGGCTGGCACGCCACCGAGGAAACGCTGGTCGCCTACTACACGGCAATCGTGGAGAAACGCCCGGGCACAGACAAACGTAACCAACTCTATTGCCTGACGTCCAGCGACGGTCTTCAGTGGGGTCAGCGCAGCAGCCTGGCGCACGGATTCTTCATCGAGGGTCCACGACCGATCGCCGGCGGGCGTTTGTTGATGAATGGTCAGCGGTCCAACCAACAACCGCGTCTGCGGTTCAGTGACCAGTCCGATGGGATCACGGGCTGGCGAGATGGTCACATTCCAGAACTACTTGGTGTCTATAGCTTTCCAGAGCCAAGCTGGTTCACTCGTCGTGATGGCAGCCTGGTGATGACGTTCCGCACCAAGAGCGGAGACCCCACAATCTACGCCAGCGTCAGTCGCGACCGGGGCGAATCCTGGACGCAGCCCCGCAAGACCAACTTTCCCGATGCAACAGCGCGATCCTTTGCTGGAAACTTGCCCAACGGTCAGGCGTTTTTTATCAGCAATCCCAATACGGTCCCCAGTGTGACCCATCCGAGTATTGGACGCCGTAATCCGTTGGCCATCAGCCTCAGCGCCGACGGCCAACTGTTCGACCGGGCCTACAGCATTCGCAACACGCCAACTGCCATGCGTTTCCAGGGGGTCAACAAAGCCAATGGGTGGCAATACCCGACCGCCGTCGCCTGGCGAAAGCACCTGTATGTGGCCTATTCAATCAACAAGGAGGACGTGGGGGTCACGCGCATCGCGCTGGCTGCGCTGGCCACCCCACAAGCCGAGTAAAGGGACCTCTGCTGAACTGGCAGATCGCTGCTGGATCCGCTGACAGGCCGCACAGCACCCCCGCTCGAGCCACTCACTTGACGCTGCCGCACATCACCCAGATGGGGACGCCACCAGTCTGGTAGGTCGCCAGATGGACCAGCGCGCCCGTTTTCTGATCGATCCGATACGTGAACAGGTCATTGGAGAGCTGGCCGGCGGCAAACAGATAATGCCCTGTCACATCAATGCAAAACGAACGGGGAAAGTGGCCGGTGGGATAATGGCCAACGATCTTCATCGTGCCCGTCTTCCCATCGATGGCAACCGCGGCCAGCGTATCCTGAAAGGCACTCCCGGCAGGCCGCTTCTCGGTATCTCGATTGGAAACGTACGCGAAGCGTCCATTCGGGGTAATCCGGATGTCGGCCGCAGCACTCCCCTCGCGATACCCCGGGGGAAGCGTACCCAGCGTTTGCACCCGAGTTAACTTGCCGCTCTGGGCATCCCATTTCCAGGAACTGATCCCCCCTCCATTTTCATTGGAAGTAAATCCCATCGCTAACGTCGGATGGTGTGCGTAGTGCCGCGGTTCGTGGTAGCGGTGGTCGGGGTCGGGCCCTGGCGCAAAGGGCGGATCGAGCGGCTGCAATTTTCCCGAGTCGCCCAGCAGTCGAAACTGGTAAACCTTGTTCGGCTCCGTGTGCGGCACATAGACGAACCGGCCACTGGGATCGATTTCGATACAGTGCGCTTCACGCTCTGTTTTCTGCCGGTCGAGTAACTCCGCGGTGCAAATCCCCTTCCGGATCCGATAGACGGTCACTTCCCCGGTGCCATAATGTGCGGCCAACAAAATCGTCCCCGACTTGTTCGTTCGAATGTAGGGAGTCCGACCAGTGATCGCAGCGGTCCCGGCGAGCTGCAGAGAACCATCTGCCGCGCGGGCCAGCGTGGCCACCGCCGCAGCCGCATCAGGCGTTCCGGTGAGGGCCGCGTAGACATACGACGTATCGGGCGAGAAACAGAGCGGCCCCAGGTTTCCCGGTGTTTCCAGGCGGAACCTGGGGACCAGCTTGCCCGAGTCCGGATCGAGATCGAAGGCCGTGATCTGCTTGTCTTCACTCGTCGCCAGATAGACCAGTTGACCGGCGTCGACCGGTACAACGCGGCCCCCCATCGACAACACCCAAAGGAGACTCCAACCGACAGCCCAGCGGTTCATACACTGCATGATCTCGATACTCCGGCGACGTTACCCCTGTTCGTGGCCAGCTCCCCAGAGCGGAGCGACGACACTCCTGGCAGGCAGCGGGCCCTCTGTAGACAGCCGCAAATTCTAACGGATCGGGAACCCGGATGTAGGGTCTCCGGTGAAATCCGGCAGTAGAGCAGAGCACCAGGGTACCTGACCGTACGACAGCTGCTTGCCACTCCACACTGGGGTATAATTCTGCCGGTCGATCTTTCTTGCACTCGATAGGGCCAGCGATGCGAATCCGACCGTCTCCGCTAAATCACTTCCCGCTCTGGAAAGTGTTGCCTGTTGGCGTGCGGACGGCACGCACCACTGGAAAAACGCGCGCAGCCGATCGGACCCATGAATCCCCCACAGCACCACACCAGGAGCCCCCGATCCGATGCTCGATTGCCTGGTCCAGGGAACGCCCGTTCCCGCCCACCTCGTCGGTGAATTGACGGACAGCACCGCACTGCTCGAAAACAGCAACGTCGAAAACAGTGACACCCTCCGCGAGCGCATTGAGCAGGACGGGTACTTGCTCCTCCGCGGCGCAGTCGACCTCCAGCGCATTGAAGCGGCCCGCAGTGAAGTCTTCACGCGGCTGTCAGAAGTGGGCGAGATTCAGACTCCCGCGCTCGCCGGAATCGCCACCGGTACCAGCCGACGACGTGAACAAACGGGCGACCTGGGGCTATTCTGGCGTCGTGTCAGCCAGGGTGCTGCGCTGCGAGCCGCCACGCACGGATCGGAATTGCACAAGATCATGACGGCCGTGCTGGGTCAACCGGCACAGCCCCACGATTATCTGTTCCTGCGCCCCGCGCGGGTCGGGTTGAGTACGCGATTGCATTTCGACTTCCCTTTCTTTGCCCGCCATTCGTCGCAGATCTACACCGCCTGGCTAGCTCTGGGTGAGATTCCTCACGAGGATGGCACCCTGATGATCGTGGAAGGATCCAACCGGTTCGTCGATCTGATCAATGCGGTCAAACAGATCGACTACGATTCCCAGGAATCGCCTACCGTTCAAGTGATGGAAAATACCGTCGATTTCGTGCAATCGCGAGACAGTCGCCTGTTGACCACGCATTTCCAGCCGGGCGACGTGGTGATTTTCGACATGTTTACTATGCATGGCACCTTCGATAATCACTCGCCCCAAGGCCGAGTCCGCCTGTCGTGTGACGTCCGCTGGCAACCCGCCTCTGATCCACTCGATCCCCGTTACGCCGGCAGCGATCCGCCCGGAACCACGGGCATTGGCTATGGAGAATTGAACGGCGCCAAACCACTCACGGAAGACTGGCACACCCGCTAACCCCCAGCTGCGAGCCATAGCATGCCCCAGACCCCGCCTCCTGGCGTCTCCCCTACGGCAACGACGCGTCGAAATCTCCTCCGCGCCGGAGCGACTACGCTGGCCGCAGCCACGGTATCCCGTCCGGCCACGGTGCCGGCCGCGCCGCTCGACGGACGCACCAGTCGGTGGGACCACGAATACACATTCGGGCGAACCCAGCTGTTTATGGAAGAGTACCACCAGGGCTCGCTGGAAATCCTCGGCCGATTGCACGGTGAATTGGAATGGATTGGTGAGCTCACTTCACGGGCCGCCAGCGTCATCCGCCAGGGACACACCGTCTGGACTTCGATGAATACCGGCCACATGCCTCACGAAGAACAGAAAGCAACGCGGCGCGGCAGTCCGCGGATTATGAAAGATCATCGCCCCGACCAGTTCGCAGCACTGCAGAAAGGCGACATGATCTTCACCAATCACTGCAATCGGGACGTGCTGGCAGCGCGTGAACGGGGCGTCTACGTCGTCTGTGTCACCGTCAACTATGTAGACAACGAATTTCGGCCCGAGGGCTTCACCGATCCGTCACACAGTAACCCGGACAAGCTCAAGCTGAAGGACGTCTCCAACGCCATCCTGCACAGCCATGTCCCCTATGAACAGGGCCTGGTCCACGCACCGGAGATCCCCCAGTTCACCCTCTGTCCTTCCAGCCAGACCGGACTGGGTGCAGTCCACTGGATGTTAAATGCAGAACTGGCCAACAAGCTGGCCGATCCGGCTGCCAGGAGCGTCGATCGCAGCAGTATCTACCTGCAAACATTGACCGAACGCGTCCGTCAACTGCAAACGCAAATGCCCTTGCTGCGCGAAGTGGCCGTCACAATGACCCGCCGCATTCGGGCCGGGGGAAGGTGGTTCGCGAAAAGTATCGAGCACACAGGATTTGAATCGGAATTCAACGTCGCCTCCGGAGTTCGGGTCGTCAATACGGGTAACTGGCAGGCCCAGCCCGCACAAAACGTGATGCTGATTACGGCCATTTCTCCCGCCTATCGACCCGAAACGGTACTGGCTCTGGAAAAACAGATCGAAGGGGCCTACGTGGTCGGTATCGGACCCGATTCTCTGGACGGGGTCCGCCCCCCCGGCTGCCTGCTCGACATCGCGGATGCAGGCTTTGACAACCTCTCACCGGAATCGGGGGGCGTGATCGAGATCCCCACGCGCCAGGAAACGATTTGCCCCACCTCGGGAGTCGTGGGCAACATCCTGCAGCAGATGCTGGTCGCCCAGTGGGCGGACGAAATGCTCCGTCGCGGTGCGTACCCCTATTTCCTGATGGGGTATTTCCAGCGCGGCGGCCGCGAATACAACAACATCATGGCGCCTTTCTTTCAGCAACAGGGGTACTGATCCCAGTCAGCCAACTCAAGCTGGCTGACCCAAACTCCCCACTTGGAACCTCGACCGCCCCACCACATAACCCGGGGCCTGTTGGCCACCGCATGCTGCTGCTACGATGCGGGTCTCGCCTGCGCGCGGCTTGTCGGTTATTGCTCCCCCGCCGCGCTACTGCGTCCCGCCTTAGAATCCCCCGTGTCTCCCTTCAGCCTCGCGCGTGGCACCATGCAATTCTTGCTCACCTTGCTGATCTGTTGGCTCTGGCCGGCTCCCTACAAACCAACCCCGGAAATGCGTGCGATGCACCGAGCGCACCTGGAAATCCGCAGTGAATACGAGCTGCCGGCGCAACGTCTCGACCCCCATTGCTGTCAGATCGCCCAGAAGTGGGCCGAATACCTGGCAGAAACAGGGCGATTCCACCACGGGGGCGGCGAACAGATCATCGCCTGTGGAATCGGCGACGAGCAGCTCGCCTTCGCGCTCTGGGTCGGCAGCCGCCCGCACCGCGCCTGGCTACTCAGCGACGCCGACTTTTGCGGCTGGGGCAGTGCCAAATCGGCCAATGGCCTGACCTACTGGGCGGGCTGTTTTCGCAAGCGGGAGCTACCCTAGACTGCCGGGAACGAGCTTTAGTCGCTTGTAAATGTAAACATAGCGCATGCTGGCAAACTTCCAGGCCAACCAAAGTCCTTGTTCCGTTTCTGAACAGAGCCTTGCACCCTTTGTTCTGAAAATTGGCCAAAGTACAGCGGCTGAACTAGACGAAGCAAGTTGTGGATTTGTTGTCTATCTCAAATCTGTGACTCCATTTTGTCTCGCAAGCTGTCAGTACCCACCCCCACATTCTCCTCTGGGTAGGGATCGCAGGAAGCGTTGTTTCTATTCACTGGCTACGCGTACGCAATCTGCCCTAACGCCATTTGCCCCACTTTGTTTAGTGGTGTTGTGCGCGTTGTGGCGCTGTGCGCGTTGTCTGCAAAACCTGCTGGGGGGTCCCCATGTCTGTTCTTTCCTTTGATTTATGGAAGCTTGTGTTTCCGGCGTTGCTCTGCGCAACAACTATTAGTGGCACTGTCTACGCACAAGAAACGCTTAATGACAGTGACAGCCAGTACAGCGTCAGCGACAGTAACTCACTCTCTGACACCACGCCCGACCAAGAGGGACGTGTCTACTTTACGCAGGAGCCGGCTCCGGAAGATCCGGCAGTCCTGCCCCCCACCATCGTGGAAGGGATCCAGCCGGCCTTCGATCCCACCGTCGGTGGTGGTGTCATCTTCGGTGACCTGGGAACCATGCTGAACGCCTCCGGCTCGGGTGCCTATCTCGACCTGAGTGAAATCAATAACCAGTCCTACGACAACATCGACCGCGTCCTCAACCGCGTCCCCGGTGTTTATCTACGGGGTGAAGACGGCTACGGGAACTTTCCCAATATTAGTCTCCGCGGCGTCGACACCACCCGTAGCTCCAAAGTCACCATCATGGAAGATGGCATCCTGACTGCCCCCGCGGCGTATGCAGCGCCGGCGGCCTACTACTTTCCTACAGTCGGGCGGATGAGCGCCGTGGAAGTGATCAAAGGCAATAGCCAGATCATGTTCGGCCCGCACACCACGGGTGGTGCCATCAACTTCCTCTCCACACCGATTCCTGAAGAACCCACCATTTTCCTGCGCAGCCTGTATGGGACTAATGGTGAGTACCGCATGCACAGCTGGATCGGTAGCACCGCGGAACTGGAAACAGGTCGCTTCGGCATCCTGCTGGAAGGCTACTTGCGGGAAACCGACGGCTTCAAGCACTTCACAGAACCCGCCGGGTTGAGTGGCGGACCGGCGACCAGTTCCTTGAACAACACGCAACACACGGGCTTCACCCAGGGCGATGCGATGCTCAAGATGTTCTGGGAGCCCAATAGTTTCGACGTCTACCGCCGCTGGGAAGCCAAGGCGGGTTACAGTAACTTTGTGGCCAACGAAACCTACCTGGGACTCACCCAGGAAGACTTCGCGACCGACCCCTACCAACGTTACGCCTCTTCCCAGTTCGACAACATGGATTCCGAACACAGCCGTACCTACCTGCGTTATACGCTGGGTTCGGTCGAGGAAGACGGTTTCTCGTTGACCAGTACAGCGTACTACAACCGTTTCCATCGCAACTGGTACAAGCTGGGCAGCGGCGTCGATGCCGATGGCAATTCCTTCAAGGCCCCCGCCGCCCTGGCCGGTGCCAATCCGGCTGGTTTGGCTACCCTCAGAGGTACGGCCGCCGGTCAGTGGAAATATCGCGCCAACAACCGTGACTACACGTCGTTCGGGTACGATACGGTCGCTTCGACCCAAATCGAAACCGATCGCGCAGTCCACGACATCAAAGCGGGCATCCGCTACCACAGCGATGAAATCAACCCGTATCAGCACAATGACACCTACGATGTCAACGCCAACGGCATGGTGACCGGCGTGACCTTTGGCGCACCCGGCAGTCATCGCAACCGTGAACAGGAAGTGCACTCGGTGGCGATGTACGTCAAAGACGATATCAACTTCGGCCGCCTGACCGTCTCGCCCGGTATGCGGTACGAAAAACTGCACCTCAGCACCATCGACTTCAAAGGCGACAACGTGCTGAAGACCGCAGACATGAGCTTGACCGCTGGCGGCGTTGGTGTGACCTATGACGTTTCGGACCGGGTCAAATTCCTGGGCGGTTTCCACCGCGGCTTCTCGCCTCCGAGCCCGCGGGCCCACATCAACGACGGCCTGAACGAAGAAGAGAGTCTGGCTTCCGAATACGGTTTCCGTTATGTCAACGAAGAGCGTGCCCTGGCCGGTCAATTGATCGCCTTCTACACGCACTTCAACGACCTGATCGTGATCGACAACATCGGTGGCTCGGGCACGGGTGAAAGCGAAAACGCAGGCCAAGTCTACTCCGGTGGCCTGGAATTTTCGCTGCAGTACGATCGGGGTATTGATCAGAATCTGGGATTCAGCAATCCCTGGTTCGTCACGGGCACGTACACTGACGCCCGCCTGCTCAACGATTCCGATTCCACTGACGCGGAATCCCTGTTCGCCGGAGCGGTTGCCGGCAACCGCCTGCCTTACATCCCCGAATGGGCGATGACCTTTGGCAGCGGCTGGCATTTCGACAGCATGGGCTTCGAAATCCGCGGCATCTGGGTCGACGACCAGTTCAGCACCGCCAGCAATGTGGCTTCCAGCGACACGGATGCCCGTTTCGGCCAGATTCCCGAGAGCCTGATCTGGGACTTCTCGAGTTACATCTGGCTGGCGGATAACGTCAAGCTGTTCGGCGGCATGCAGAATATGTTCGACGCCGAGTACCTCACCTCGCTTCATCCGTACGGTGCCCGCCCGGGAATGCCGTTCTTCGGATACCTGGGAATTGAGGCGACCTATTGATCCTTCTGCTCTCCGCTCCGGGTGTTCTTCGAGTAATCCAGCCACCGCCAGAGACACTCGAAAAACCCGGCGGGCGCAGCGTTCGTAACAACAAGAGCGGGCGATCGCTCGACGGCACAAAACAGCCACTTTGACGACCAGGACAACCGCGGAACTCACAGGGTCTCTTCTCTGCCGTCAATCCTCACCAGCGTCGTGGCACACAGAGTGAATACAAACAATCAAGGCCTGGCGGCTGTCCGCCAGGCCTTGATTATTGCGTTCCCTGCCAGATGCGACGAACCTGCGCAACAAATCGCCGCTAGCATCCCTGCACACAACTGCGCTTGCATTAAAGCCAAAGAAGCCCCTAAACTAATGAGACACAATCCCAACAACTGTGTCAGAAACTCTGAGAAGTATCTGAAGTTCCTGCCGCGTGCTTGCTAGCATAGCCACAGCACCTGGCAAATGCTGACAACGCCCTGCATGACTCCAACAACTGCTCAGACCTGAAGTCACAATTCAAACTGTCGGTGAGCCCGCCAGCGCCACCCCACCGTTCGGGTGCCAGCTACGCTCTACATAATCTCCACCTGCCTGCGGAGCTACAGCCCCGCACACCCAGGCGGACTTAAAAGAGATCGTAGTAGCACATGGACGAACGAAAAGACCCACAGCCAGGGGACACACCGGGAAATCCCGAAGAAGAGCCACGGATCATCGACTCACGAGATATCCTTGGTGACCAGGTGGAAATCATGATCCGCCACGGTGAAGAGACCTATCGCTTGCGGGTCACCCGCAATGGGAAACTAATCCTCTTCAAGTAGTTTCCAGCCCCTATCCTGCCGGCTGCTACCGACACGCTGTCGAGCGCTCCTGGTACCCCCCAGCGCATTGGCACTAGCCTGCGGAAGTCACGCTCCAGCGCCACCTCACCAGCGACACCCAACGGCCGTCATTGAACCGCGGCCTGCTGCGCCGCGACTGCCTGATACGATCGCGCGGTGCCGGTCAGGGCGGCTGCGAAAAATCTTCCAGAAGTACGGGTCCACTGGTTGACAAGCAGGCACACCATATCTAAATTCAGATGTAACTGAGACTCACTATCAATAGAATCATAAACCCCTTTATTTACAGCGTCAGGAGCAGACCACCATGTCCACCAACTCCCCGGATACCCTCAGCCGAGAAGTCGCCACTGCTGGCGATCGTGAAGCCGCCCTGCCCGCGGCGCAGCCGGCCGGATTAAAGACCCTGGACTCGCACGAGCTGATGCAAGGTGCGGATCAAATCGTCATCACCCACGGGGAACACGCCTACCGGCTCCGGGTGACGCGCAATCAGAAACTGATTCTCCACAAGTAGTCACGGGCAGAAATCGTGCAGAGCGGTCATCGCTCTGGCCTCGCGACACCACCTGACGACAGCAACGTCTTTTCAAACCTGTTTGCCGCCAGCAGACCCGCTTTCGGGTTGCCAGCCACATCCGCCAGTCACCACGCGTGACGTTCTCCGCAAACCCGCGGTGCTTGACAAGGATTGGCTATGGAAAACCCCGCAACCGCTTGCCAAACGGCGAAAGAACTGTTCCACAGCGGCTTCCCGCAAGACGCCCTCCAGCGACTCCGGATCGGTCTGGAAGAGACGCCCGACGCGGGCCAAATCTGGGAACTCTACGGCGTGATCCAGCACGCTCAGCAAGCGTTTTCCGAGGCCCTGGGAGCCCTGGAAACGGCCACCACACTGAGGCCACTGTCCCTGGGTGGCCAACTGGCGCTGGCCGACTGTTACCGTCGCTCGGATGCCCACCAGACCGCAGCGAGCATGTTTCAGCATCTGGCGCGGCGGCCAGATCTACCACGTCAGTACGTGCCAGACATCGTTTGTGGCCTGGCGGCGGTGGGGGATTACCCGACAGCACTTGAACTCTCCCGCAAGATCGCTGAACAAGACCCGACATGCGTCCAGGCCTTATACGGTACCGCCTATTATATGGCGCGCTGCGGTTACCCAACCGAACTCGTGATTCCGATCATGCGACACGTCGTCCAACTGGCGCCTCACGAACTCCGCTTTCGTGTCGCTCTGGGCATGCTCCACCTGACGGCCGGCCAAAACGACATGGCATACCAGGTGGTCGTCAAGATTTCCTGCGAACAGTTGGCCACCCTCAACTGCCGGCGCTGCCTGTATCAGTTCGCCGACCTGTTTGAAACGCGCGGTGACGAAACGCGACGGTGCGTCTGCCTGGTACGTGCTCGGGCACTGCGAGAGGAGGACTAAATGGACTGGACATTTGTCTCGTGGCACGTGCTGTGGAGCCATGCCTTGATTCTAGTCGTGACGCTGGCCCTGGCGTGCTTCTTGCAGATCTTCAATTCCCGCCAGGAGCGGCGTCAGGCGGCCCAGCGATGGGAACGCCAGCGTAACACAGCTCGGTCTGATCGCCCGCGTCTATCAGCCCGCGGTGTCTCTGCCACCCGCTTCTTTTTCACGAAGGATCCCCTGTAATGCCACGGTTCGCTACCCTCCGATTTGCCCTCCTCTGTTGGCTGCAGCTGATCGCTGTGCCCCTCGCGCAGAACGCTGGCGGCGATCCGGGGGCGCACTGGCCCGCCTTTCGGGGAGATGGCAACAGCATCAGTTCCGCGCAGGATCTGCCGCTCTCCTGGGATGCGAAGCAAAACATTGCCTGGGCCATCGACTTGCCTGGCTACGGCCAGTCCAGTCCCGTCATCTGGGGTACCCGCGTGTTTGTAACTTCGCGGCTGGGTCCCAACCAGGAAACCTGTATCGCCCAATGCTACGACTTGAAAACGGGCGCGCTGCAATGGTCCGATCGTTTCGACTCCAAACAAACGGTCGCCGTCAGCGATTATGTAAGCCGCAGTGCACCAACTCCAGCGGCCGATGGACAGCACTTCTTCGCGTTCTTTGAAAGTGGTGATTTGCGTGCCTATCAGCACGACGGGACTCTGGTCTGGCAACGCGCGTTGATGGAGGAATACGGCAGCTACGAGGGAAACCACGGACTGGGAAGCTCCGTC
>PBOG01000194.1 GCA_002724245.1 Planctomycetaceae bacterium | reverse complement strand
TTCTGGCAATTCGCCGCATCCCGTTGCAAAACAGGGGCTTGCGTGCTGAGAGCCAAATCGCTTTGCGGCCCCGTGCGAGGCAAAACGGCAGGTTGCTGCACCGGATTTCGCACCGCTTTTGAGAAGTGGTCATCTGTTAGTTGCAGGTAGTGCTTTGCCGCCACTGGCTGTGAGTTGCCGATCCATCGACAGACGACGTGGATGGGGAAGTTGTCCGCCAGTTGGGTCTCTCGGGTGCTACGAAGGTCCTGGAACAGCTTGGGTCGTTGCTGCAGACCGCCCCGCTGGATGATCCGAACCAGTTGGTTCCAAACGTCGACGGTGAAGAGAGAAGACTCCGGCCGGAGTGGAAGAGCCGCCGGGAGTTGGCCATGATGCTCGACTGAAAACCTGTCCGTTACGAATTTCCTGAGAATCGAAGGAGCATTCGATGCCGAGCCATGAAATCGACTACGAGATCTTTGGCGACGACATGCAGATTGTCGAGGTGGAACTTGATCCGCAGGAAACGGTGGTCGCTGAAGCGGGGGCCATGAACTACATGGAGGACGACATCCAATTTGAAGCGAAGATGGGTGACGGATCCGCTCCCGAACAGGGTTTCATGGGAAAAGTGTTCAGTGCCGGCAAACGGATGATGACCGGGGAATCGATTTTCATGACACATTTCACCAACCACGGTCAGACCAAGCGTCGGGTGGCCTTCGCCGCACCGTATCCCGGAAAGATCATCCCGATCGACCTCGCCAGCATGGGGGGGACACTGATCTGCCAGAAGGACGCCTTCCTCTGCGCCGCTCTTGGTACCGAGATCAGTATCGCTTTCCAGAAGTCATTGGGCGCCGGGTTCTTCGGCGGTGAAGGTTTCATCCTGCAGAAACTCTCCGGGGACGGGAAGGCCTTCTTTCATGTCGGTGGCACGGTCATAAAGAAGGAACTGAACAACTCGACCCTCCGAGTAGATACCGGCTGTTTGGCGGCATTCTCCACCGGGATCCATTACGACATCGAAAGTTCGGGAGGATTGAAATCGATGTTCTTCGGCGGTGAAGGCATGTTCCTGGCAACACTCAGTGGTACCGGCACCGTGTATTTGCAGAGCCTTCCGTTTTCACGGCTGGCCGATCGCGTTCTGGCTAACGCTCCTTCAGCCGGTGGATCCAGCACGGGCGAAGGTTCGGTCCTGGGTGGACTCGGTAACTTGTTGGGGGACTGACCCAGTTTGCATCCCCGTACAAACCAAAACGACAGGTTGCGACAGCGCACTTCGCGGCGTTTCGGCAAAGTGGTCGTC
The DNA here is from genome assembly GCA_002724245.1 of Planctomycetaceae bacterium. Lineage (GTDB taxonomy): Bacteria > Planctomycetota > Planctomycetia > Pirellulales > Pirellulaceae > UBA9264. The sequence goes on along the minus strand of PBOG01000194.1, from coordinate 3,849 downwards.
GGTGACCTGCAGGTGGTGCTTGGCAGCGATTGGTTGCAAGTTGCCGTTCCACTGTCAGACGACGGAGGATTGAACGCCGGGGCTGGGGTGGGGAGACTGGGGGGCAGTTCGCCGTACCCGCGGCCTGGACTGCAGCCGGATTGCCCGGTCTGACGCGCAACGATCTGAGGAACAGTGATGTCTCGTCTTTTACACCACGCCGTCGCGATGTTCGTCGTCAGCCTGGCACTGCTTCCAAGGCACGTTTCGGCGGAGGAACCCGATTTCGACGCCGACCAGGCTGCCGGAAGAATCGATGGGCTCATACTGCGCGACCTGCACGGTCGTGATCTGCAGCCCAATGCTCCCGCGAGTGACAACCAATTCCTCCGCCGAGTCTACCTTGATGTCATTGGTCGAATTCCGACCGTGAATGAAATCGCGAAGTTTCGCCAGGACACTCGCAAGGACAGGCGTGCCAGCTTGGTCGATGAGTTGCTGGCCTCTCCTGGGCATGTGTCGCACATGTTCAACTGGCTGGGTGACATGCTGCGGATCAAAGATGTGTACTACCGGATTGGCAAGACCTACACGTTTCATACCTGGGTGAAAAAGCGACTCGAACAGAATCGACCGTGGGACGAGATGGTCCACGACATGCTGACCGCGGAAGGCCGGCTCGGTGAGAATGGCGCGACCGCGTATCTGCTGCGCGATGCGAGTATGCCGCTGGACAGCCTTTCCAACACGCTGACCACGTTTCTCGGGGCCAACGTCGCGTGCGCTCAGTGTCACGATCATCCGTTCGCCGAGTGGACTCAACGTGACTTCTACGAGATGGCTGCGTTCTTTGGTTCGACCGCCTTCGACAGGGTCGACACGCGAAAGCCTGCCAAGAATCTCGCAGACAAGCGGTTCTCCAAGGCAAACCTCGTCACGCTACTTCAGCCGAACATGGAACGCGTTGTCTTTGATCGAACCCGGGGAACCGTCTTTCCGAAAGACTACGCATACGATGACGCGAAGCCTGGAGCCAAAGTCGTCCCGCGATTTATCGCCTGGGACGATGAGAAGAAGATGCCCGTGGCAGGCTTGGATCCGCGGCGTCTTCGAAAGCAATTTGCTGACTGGATGACTTCTCCGGACAATCCACGATTTGCCGCGGCCATCGCGAATCGATTGTGGAAGAAACTCTTTGGCGTGGCAGTCAAAGAACCCGTTACTGATCTCGATGTCCTCGCAGACGCCACGAATCCAGAATTGCTGGGATTGATCGCACAATTGATGAAGGACGTCGACTTCGACCTGCGCGAGTTCCAGCGAATCATTTTGAACACGAAAACGTATCAGCAGCAGGTCAGCGTGACGCCTTCCATAGGTGAAGCATTTCGTTTTTCCGGCCCGTTGCTGCGTCGCATGACGGCAGAGCAGGCATGGGACTCCATCGTGTTGCTGCTGCGCGGACCGGAAGTCGATGCAATCAGGACAGATCACGCACCGCGGATGGAGCGGCTGGTGTTTCCGTTTGAAATCACACACGACCGCAAAGGCATCGTGCAGGACCGGGAAAAGATCTTTGGCTTTGCCCGATCGCTGCTTGGTGACCGCAAGGTATCGAACGGCGCGGGGGGACGCGGACTTTTCCTGCGGACACCAAAGTCTCGAGGAGCGAAAGCGTGGCTGCGTGCGTCAGAACTGCGTCAGCCAATGCCGCCGACACACTTCCTTCGAATCGCCGGTCAATCGGCTCGTGAAGTCGCGGATGATGGTTCGACAGAAGGAGGCATTACCGAATCGCTGGCCATGATGAACGGCGAGATCACAGAGGCTCTCATGACAAAGTCCACGGTCTTGAAGGACGCTCGCCGGAATCGCACGGAAGCAAAGCAGGTTGAGTTCCTCTACCGGGCGTTCTTCTCGCGGCTGCCGGATCAGCAGGACAAAGAGCAGTGTGTTGCTGCTCTCGCCCGGGGACTGGAACTCGGTGACATCATCTGGTCTCTCTTGAATTCGCGCGAGTTCATTTTCATTCAGTAAATCACCTCGTAGTGAAACTCACCAAGTGTTTCGCTGCGAAGACAAAGAAGGCGGCATGAAGCAATTCCTCAACTCATTTGACGCACCGACGCGAAGGCAGTTCGTCGAACGCTGCGCTGCTGCGGCCTTCGGCCTCAAGGTCATTCCCGCGACACAACTGCAGGCGGACGAAACCAAGCCATCGCTGCATCCCGCGTTCGGAAAAGCAAAGAGCGTGATCTGGATCATGCTTGATGGTGGCCTGAGCCATATCGACTCACTGGATCCGAAAGACGGCAAATCAAAGGGCCCGGCAGACAAGATCGAAACAGCCGCCGACTTTCAGGTCACGAGTTTTTTCCCAAAGCTCGCGACAGTCGCCGACCGCATGTGTGTGATCCGCTCAATGGAGGCCAAGATCGGCGTTCACAAGCCGGCCCAGTATTTCATGCGAACCGCTTATGAGGCTCGTGGTACGATTCTTCATCCGAACCTCGGAGCCTGGGGGTCTCACTACCTCGGACGCAGCAGCGACACGCTTCCGTCCAACGTCTGCATCAATCGTCGTTCCGACCAGGGCAATGGATTCTTTCCCGCGAGCTACGCGCCCCTGGCCATCGGCGAGCCCAGCCGGGGCATCAGCAATGTCCGTGCGATCGATAATGCAGGAAAGAACAGCAAACGCCTGGCGTTGCTGAACCGCCTCGACACCGGTTTTCGGAAGAGGTTCAACGACAAAGGCGTTAACGCTTACAACGGTTTCTACGACGATGCTCTCGTGCTGATGAAGAGCAAGGAACTGACAGCCTTCGATCTCGCCGGTGAACCCGAATCAATTCGCACGGCCTACGGCAACAACGCATTTGGCCAGGGATGCCTGCTGGCGCGACGGCTTGTTGCGTCCGGTGTTCGATTCATCGAGGTCACGCACGGCGGCTGGGATCATCACAAGGCCCTGGCTGACGAAATGGGCGAGGTTGCTCCAGTTTTCGACCAGGCATTCGCCACGCTGATCGCCGATCTGGAAACCCGCGGAATGCTCGACTCCACTCTGGTCGTCCTCGCAACGGAATTCGGCCGGAAGCCGAACTTCGATGGAGACGGTCGCAGTCATCACCCCGCATGTTTCTCAACAGCGCTTGCTGGGGGCGGTGTGAAACCTGGCTTCGTTTACGGCAGGAGCGATGACCTTGGTTTCTATGTCGATGAGAACGCGGTCTCGGTCGGAGCCTTTCACGCCAGTGTCGCCTTCGCTGCGGGGATGAACACCAAGAAGCCGGCGATCTCGCCTTCCGGACGCCCAATGACGATTGGCGACGGTGCCAACCCGATCATGGAACTGTTCGCACTGTGAGAGCAGGAAAAAACTGAATCATTCGCTCCGAAATTCGACCACCTGGCAACACCACGAACTTCCTGCTTGAAGCAACTCAAGCCTTCGCCTGCGGCATGTGCAGGTGATTCCGGAAGCCGATGAACGACTCGCGAATGGACGCTCTATTCCCCGGTGCCAGGACAGGGGCGGTCGTGTCGCCATGCTTCAAGGCAGACCATAGAAATCGGAACCCCGGTGAGTTCCATTTCGAGAAAACATTCTCAGTTGAACGCCGGGACTGGTGTGCGGAGAATGTTGCCGTCCAGCCGGTGGAGGGTGAATGACGAATGAACCAAGCGAGAACGAGCATGGTGGTGAAGCACGACAGGCTGCCCGGCCTTGTTCCCCAAACGGACTTTGACCGGCTGGCCTGGGGCTTTCCGATTCAAGCCATTGCGTCGATTCTCTTTGTTCTTGCTGCGACGGCCGGGCTTCAGGCAGATCACAACAAGCTCCTCCAACTGGAGTACAAGCGGGGC
>PBOG01000193.1 GCA_002724245.1 Planctomycetaceae bacterium | reverse complement strand
TTGGCTGCGACACACACTTTACTTTCCCAGAGGTACCGAGCAGGAAAACGCACACCACCTCACGCGGTTCATGCGCAAGGTCCGCAAGTCGCTCAACCGACGTGCTGCGAAGAGAGGGCGTCCGATCGAACTGGCCGTCCGCATTCCCGAACGAATCGCCTGGTGCGAGGCCGGCGGTTTTGAGATCGCCAGCTGGATTGCTGAGGACCTGGTAGATTCACTGATTCTCGGGCAGGGCCTTACCAGCCTGCCAACGCTGGCAGAATTCCGTGCGTTAATGGGGACACGCAAACTACCCATCTACCCTTGCATGACGCCGATCGGAAACGGGTATATGGCGCAGCCAGACGAAGTCATCCGCGGCACAGCGGCAAACTTGTGGAGTGCTGGAGCCGATGGACTCTACGCTTTCAATTGGTTTTACTACGGCCCCTGGCGAAAGGCCCTGCTGGCAGAGATCGCGGAGCCTGGCCGGCTTGCGGGAAAAGCCAAACGGTATATCGCCACCCATCGTGTCGCCGCACCAAGCGGCCAGCCCGGTGCTGACTATGTGCGTTACAGTACCCAAGGGCGCACCGCTGTCGTCCCCTTTTCGATCAACGTAAAAACCGGACCACACACGGTTGAATTAGCTGCCGGCGGGAATTTCAAAACGCAGAACGATCGCCCCAAACAAGCCCATCTCTGGCTGGAATTCGAATTGCTGGGTGAGCAGGACGTCCTCACGGTTACCTGCAACGATCACGTCTTGGAGATTCCGCAAACGCGCCAAGGTGTGGAACGCAAGCGATTGGGAAAACCACTGAGCCTACCGGCTTGTCAGGGAATCCTCGGATTCCCTGACAACCGCCCCATCGACAATACCTTCTCCGGAACTTCGGTCCCGGTCCCCGTCGAGTTCTTGAAACATGGTACAAACCGCTTGACGTTTACACTGAAACACCGCACACCTGAACTCAACCAGGATCTACAGATTACACGACTGGAAATCCAAACCGGGTATTGAGCGAAACCGACGCGTGCCAACCGCACTCGAGCATCCGGACTATCACCCAAATACCGGCACCCAAATACCGGCACCCAAATACCGGACGCGCCACGACGAGTCTGCCAACGTCCTTTACCTGCGAAATTCAGGCGATAATCTCGTCAATCCTGCGCCCGCCCAAGTCCGTCAAGCGTTTAAAGCGCCCTCCATGGTAGTAGGTCAAATCCATGTCGTTCAGACCCATCAAGTGCAAGATTGTCGCATGCAGATCATGCGTGTGGTAGACATTTTCAACTGCCTTCTTGCCAAGTTCATCGGTACTACCAACTACCGTGCCACCTTTCACGCCACCACCAGCTAGCCAGCACACCATCGCTTCTTTGTTGTGGTCGCGGCCCGGATTGCTGCGGAAGAAATTCATGGAATTATCCGCGGTCCTGCCAAATTCTCCACACCAGACAATCAGAGTTTCGTCCAGCATTCCCCTTTGTCGCAAGTCCTGAATCAAGCCCGCCACGGGGCGATCGATTTCCGCACCTCGGTTACGGTGCTCCGCAGCGATATTCTCGTGGGAGTCCCACCCGCGGCAATAGATTTGCAGAAAGCGAACACCTCTTTCAACCATTCTTCGAGCCATCAGGCACTTTCTCGCCATCGGCTGAGTAACGGCGTCATCCAGTCCATACAGCTGCCGAGTCGCCGCAGTTTCCCTTGCGACATCTAACGCTTCGGGAACCGTATCCTGCATGCGAAAAGCCAATTCATAGTTGCGCATTCTTCCCAGCAAATTCTGATTGCGTTCGTTTGAAGCCAGATAACGCTCATTCAACTGATTCAACAATCGCAAATTGTCTCGTTGTTGGCGACGCGTAATCTCGTAACCGGGCAACAGGTCAACAATCGGTGGGCCCACCGGATTCATCAAGGTACCCTGGGTCGCCGACGGCAAATAGGCGTTCGACCAATTCATTGCACCACCAAACACCCCACCGCGTTCATCCGGCAAAACAACATACGCCGGCAAATTCTCGTTTTCGCTACCCAAACCATAAATAACCCAAGAACCAAGCGATGGACTTCCAGGAATCGCTTCCCCGGTATTCATGAAAAAAGTGGCCGTAGTGTGCGCTTCAACGCTGGTGTGTAACGACCGCAAGACCGCCAGCTCATCGACGCATTTCGCCAGCTGCGGAAAAATCTCCGAAACCGCTGTGCCAGACTGTCCATGTCGAGCAAACTTGAAAGGACTTTCTACGTACAAGCGTTTCTCGTAACTCCCGTAAATGCGCGTCACCGGCTTTCCGTGATAGCGGTGCAGGGCGGGTTTTGGATCGAACGTATCCATTTGACTGGGTGCACCAGCCATGAACAGAAAAATGCAAGCCTTGGCTCGCGGCGCAAAGTGTGGGGGTTTGGGCGCCAATGGATTGGAAGACAATGCGTCTGCAGCGCGAAGCGCACCCTCCTGGCGGAGCAGATCGGTCAGCGCGACCGCTCCCAAACCCGAACCAAAACGAAAGAGAAGGTCCCGACGTCCCATCTCACCGTTCAGCAAAGCAGAGCGACGGTCCGTTTGGCTGCAAAACTCAAATTCGTTCTTCGGCATCGTTTCCACCTGCTGGGACACACGGCAACCCGGTGTAAGATCGAGCTAATCCAGAAAAATGAACTCGTTACTATTCAAGAGCACCAGGCACAAGTCGGCAAGCGTTCCATGGGGATTCGACCCAGCTTCACTGGTCGCTGACGTCGACTTCTGCGGGTCCTCAAGAAACGCCTGACAACGATTGAGTTCTGCTTCTGCTGGCAGGCGTTGAAATGCCAGTTGGAACGCACGCTGGATCTGTAGAGATCGGTCTTTACCAACCTCGTTTGCCAGGCGTTCCGCCATCGCCTCACTCTGCTCTCTCAGCAACCGACTATTAAACAACGCAAACACTTGAGGAGTTACTGTAGTCACCTCACGAACAGGACAGCTTTCGTCGATGTTAGGACCGTCAAAGACCTTGATAAAGGGCATCTGCAAAGACCTGATCTGCAGCATATAGATTGTCCGTCGTTCACGGGCGACGCGTGGAGACGGCTCCCACCAGGTGGGAGCTCGTTGCATCAACTCGTCGTCCACGTCCGGAAAAAATGGCGGCCCCCCCATCACTCGATTGAGACGCCCGCTGACTGCCAACACGCTGTCACGAATGACCTCAGCTTCAAGACGAATCGCATCACGCACCCACAAGAGCTCGTTCTGCGGATCTACTTTCTCACATGCAACACGGTCGCTGTGGTTCATCGACTGCCGATAGACGTGGGAACGGAGAATTGTGCGCTGCAAATGCTTGATACTCCAACCACTTTCAATGAATTCCACCGCCAGCCAATCGAGCAACTTCTGATGTTCCGTCTGACTCCCGTTCTTGCCGAAGTCACTCGACGTGGCCACCAGACCTTTGCCGAAGTGGTACTGCCAAATGCGATTAACCATAACACGTGCAGTGAGCGGGTTGTCTGCATTGGCGATCCACTCCGCCAGCAACTTACGGCGAGGGCCCGACACCCCTTTGAAACTAACCGGGTCGGAATGGCCTTGAATAACGCTGAGAAACCCAGGCTCAACCTGTTCTTCACGCAACTCATAATTCCCCCCAGACAAGATATGGGTTGCAACCGAATACCGCAGGGAAGAATCACTGGCGGAGTAAGCCAGTGGCGAGAAGTATTCTCGGTGATTCGGATTAGCGAAACGGGCCGTCTGACGGCGTATCAACTCATAGCTCTGGCGCTCTGCTGGAGTAAACACAACCCCTTCTTGCATGGCTGCTCTCAGTTCGGCATCGGTGACAGCAACCACAAAATCCTTGAGATCGCCACTGGCCGCCAATTTGCGTCGGTCGCGCAAACGCGCCTTGAACTCAGCCAGCTGCGCATCCTGATTCCGCTTGCGTTCATCAAGTAATTCAGCCCATTGATCACGCTGCTTGCCCCAGCTTTCTGCTTGCTGCAAAGGAACTTCATATTGTCCAAATGGCAGTGCGGAAACCGACACCTGCAGCGGTGCAAAAAATGCCTCGAGACGGTAGTAGTCGCGTGTCGGCAACGGATCGAATTTGTGGTCATGGCATCGCGCACACCGCAACGTTATCCCCAAGAACACGGACCCGGTAACACCGACCACATCGTTCAAGAAGTCTCGCCGATTAAGCTGTGGCGCATCTCGTTCGACCGGAACCCATTGATGGAGGAATGCCAGACCGAGCTTACCTTCGGCTCCGTATTTACTGTAAGCATCCGCGGCAAGTTGCTCGCGGATAAAGCGATCATATGGTCGATCCTGGTTGAAAGCCCTCACCACGTAGTCGCGATATCGCCACATATGTGGCCGCGCATAATCAAGTGCGCCACCACGCGTGTCGGCATAGCGGACCAGGTCGAGCCAGTGTCGCCCCCAGCGTTCGCCGTAGGCAGAGTCGTTCAGGAAATGTTCGATTTGTTCGTAATATGCGTCCTCCGAGGGATTGTTGGCAAATCGCTCCAGCATATCCGGGTCTGGCGGCAAGCCCGTCAATCCAAACGCAATTCGCCGAACCCAGGAACGTGGAGATGCCAACGGCGCAGGTTTGAGTCCGGCGGCTGCCAGCCGCGACTGCAAGAACAAGTCAATTGGATGACGTCCGTCGCTACCCTTGAGTGAGGGCACTTGGGGTCGAATGAGCGGGGTCCAGGGCCATTCACGTTGTTGCGAGGTGGCATCATCAGGATCGGCAGCAACCGCATCACTTGGAGCAGTCCCAAGGATCATGCACAGGCAGACCAACGCCATTGTGAGCGAGTGGTTCAACCCCTGAGGCACCGTGCCTGCTCTCGAAAGCAAACAGCGATTGGCAACTCGCCAACCCACGATGACTTGCCCACCTCTTTCAAGACATTGCAGAACCGTCATGGTCGACTCAACCTCCGCAATTTCGTCTCCAACATGCGTACTTGTCCATGCTACCTGACTGGGCTAACGAATGGGAGAGTAGTCATCCGAACCTCTATAAAGACAGGCTCAGCGCACCTGTTTGCGTTGCCAGAATGCTTGCGAGTACACTGAAAGGGTGTAAGTACTGATGACTTCTGAGCCGTTTACCGGCGTGGCAGCCGACAAGATCAGCGACCGCTGACAAGGAGTGAGGCTCTCCGGCTTCGCTCACTGCCCGCACAACAATCGCCGCAGGCGCGTCTTCGCAACCCTCTCCGCAACACGTTACTGATGCCTGCACCTCCAGATAAAACATTGCTCATGGCAACAATCCACCACCTCCCCAAGGTGACGTGGTGGGGCATCTGGGTCAG
>PBOG01000192.1 GCA_002724245.1 Planctomycetaceae bacterium | reverse complement strand
CTGCCGCACACTGGGGAGGAGTTGGCCTGGACGGAGGATCTGGCCGGCAATGGCGTAGGTGATTTGCCGAACGAGTTGCTCGTAAATCGGCAGCGAGTCGCTAGTGTTGATGGTGAAGAACATCGGGCGACGTATGCAATAGCCGGAAAGAGACGGGTGTACTGGTGAAATAGTACACTGGTATCCAGGTGGGTGCAAACCGATGGGACGTAGGCGGGGTGCCGCGTGATGTGACGAGGACGCCATCTGGCGAGCGCGTAGAGACTTGGATTGAGCACTGTCGCTGAGTACCGACAGTGCTCAATGTCACATTGCGTTTCGCCGAAGTCGGCGGGCGTCCGCAGCCGCGTTGTGCTCAAGCGGCGAGGCAGATCAAACGTTGATCTCGTAGTCTTTGCGGTTTTCTCGTTCCAGGAACCCGTTCGCCTGGTCGTCGCCAACAATTTCTCGCTTGGCCGGATCCCAAGTCAGTTCCCGATCCAGTCGCATGGCAATGTTGGAGAGATGACAGATTTCCAGCATGCGGTTATGCGTCCAGACATCGGAAATCGGTTGCTTGCGCGATTTCATGGACTCAATGAAGTTGACACTGTGATTGGCGCTGATCGGGCCACCGTAGACGTCTTCCAGTGCACCCTCTGGTAACGGATCGTCCTGCAACGCTTCGACCGGCTTGCCGGTGATGCGTCCGCGGGTGACGAAGAAGCGTCCTTTGGTTCCCTCGAACAGAATGCCGTTGTCACCTTCGCTGGTGATGATCATCTCAACGTTATTCGGCATGTCGGCCCGGATTCGGAAACTTGTGGCAGCATTGTAACGATCCTCGACCTGCGGGTGACCGTCCTTGTATTCGACCGGCAAGGAGTAATCGAGCGGCGTCACTTTACTGGGACCGGTCTCACTGGCCCCGATTGCCCAGCAGGCGATATCGACGTGGTGGGCACCCCAGTCGGTTAGTTTTCCGCCGGAGTACTCGTGCCAGTTCCTGAAAGAGTAGTGGGCATTGCTGTAGAGCGGATGGCCACCGCCATACCCTTTGCGGATTTCGGGTAGCGCGCGGTAGGCGACTTTGGGCGCCGGGCCGAGCCAGAAATCCCAGTCCAATTCTTTGGGAACCGGCGCGATCGGAATCGCGGGTGATGCCGCCATGCCGTTGATGCCGCAGGTAATTTTCTTGACGGTCCCGATGCGGCCGGCTTTGACCAACGCGATGGCTTGCAGGAAGCGGCGTCCCGATTCGGTCCGCTGCATGGTACCGACCTGGAACACACGACCCGTCTCTTTGACGGCTTTTTCGATCAACTTGCCTTCGTTAATCGTCAGGGTGAGGGGTTTTTCGCAATAAACGTCTTTACCCGCGTGCATGGCTTCAATCGCGACTTTGGTGTGCCAGTGGTCGGGCGTGGCGATCATCACCGCGTCGATGTCTTTGCGATCCAGGATTTTTCGGTAGTCTTTGTACGCATCCGGTTTCTTGCCTTGCCGCTTCTCGGCTTTGGCGATGTTCGTTTCCAGAACCTTGGAGTCCAGGTCGGCCATCGCGGCAAAATCGGCAAAGCGGAATGTTTTGTTTGTAATCGCCCAGCCTTGATTGCGCAGCCCGATAGTCGCAAACACGGGACGGTCATTGGGTGACTGGTAGCCCAGTGCCCGGTGGACTGGGGAGAGGGCGATGCTGGCCGATCCAGCGGCAGCCACGCCTTGGAGAAAGTGGCGGCGCGTCGTGCGTCGTGTTGTGGACATGGGCGAGATCCTTTGCAGAATGCGGTGCGAGCGTTCTTGCCAGTAAAGTGGTTCGGGACAAGCTGCCGGACACGGTTTGCCGTGGCGTGTGCCCGACGAGATCATGGATAACGAAATGCGGCGAGAGTAGGTGACTACCGGTTCCTGCCGCCTCGACGCCACAACCCCATTGAGAAAAGGTGGCAGCCAGCCTGTCGTTCCCGTCGCGCGTCGCCAGGGGGACGCCCGACTGTCGGATTTCAGTCTGTGCGTAATTTCGTGGTGTGTCAAGTGAACGCGCCTTGTCAGATTCAAGGCGGTTTATGGAAGCAGCCGTTTTTGTTGTGGGGCTTGCCGTCTGCACCGGGTTTCCGGGTTGGTGCCGACGTTCCTGGCCATATGTGACGGGGCAGCGGCGCCAACAATAGGCTTGTTTGACGCCTCCATTTGATTTCACTAATGTGGCGGCGGTTAATGATGCACCGCCAAGGAGAGTTCCATACGCTACATGCTGCAATGGACAATCAGGCCTGGCTCTTCGAACTCAACCAGCAGGATTTGCTGTTCGCCTTGTTTGGTGGTCCGCCGGTCGTCCCTGTGAGCCAGGGTGGGGGACTCGGTCGGTGCGTCTAGTCCTTCACAATCGAACAATTCGGTAACGTCTGGTGCAATCGGGCAATTGCCCCTTTGGTGATCTCGGTGTCGTTCAGGTAGAGATCCTGCAGGCTGCGGAGCGCCGCCAGTTGCGGCAATCCGCTATCGGTGATGCGCGTGTAGTTCGCGCCGAGTCGCACCAGACTGCGCAGGGCTGCCAGGTGTTGCAGCCCAGAGTTGCCGACCTGCGTGTAGGAGATATCGAGCACTTCCAACTCGGTCAGTTTCCTCAAGGCTGCCAGGCCTGCGCCGGTGATTTGAGTGTTGTTGAGCTCGAGGAGTTTCAGTTTTGTCAGATCGGCCAGATGGGGCAGCCCGGCGTCGGTGATCTGTGTGTCTCCGAGCAAGAGTTCGCGGAGGTTCGTGAGCCCCTTGAGGTGGCGCAGGCCTGCGTCTTTGATCTGGCTATTTCCCAATACCAGGACTTCCAGTTTGGGGAATTCCTGCAGGTTTGCCAGGTTTTCGTCGGTGATCGTGCTGCCGAGAGGAAGCAGCAGGAACACCACTTCACCCTCGTCATTACGTTCGACCGATGCCCCCAGTGTTTCCAAATGGTGGCCTTGGGGTGTCGCGTCCCGTTTGCGGGGTGGCTTGTCACTCGAAGCGTTGGTGGCTGTAGCGCGCCGTTGGTCTTGCGGAGGTACCTGACTGGGTGGCGGACTACCTTGCTTCCCTTTCGCATCTGGTGTTTCGGCGGAGTCCGGCTTGGCCGCTGTGATTTCGACGACACTGGCGGTGTCCTGAGGCACGTCACAGCCAGACAGAACCAACATTAGTAGACAAAGTGGGCGGTTCATGTGGGGGTTCTTCCGTGTTGATTGCCACCTCCTGCCAATGTAGATACTCGTGCAGGCAGCCGCTTTGTGCAAGAATGGCCGCCACCGCTGTGGCGTGCTGGAGCAGGTGCTCCAGGTGTTGTCTGCTGGTCGCAGAGGTGAGGTTTGGCGCCGCCCTGCACAGCAGGCTGGTTGGACAGACGCATGCCGCTGTTCAAATCGGCGCAGGTTCCTTTTGAAAAGAGGGCACATCATGGTAAGGCGACGAAATTATGTCCTGTTCTGGGTTTTGCTGACGTGGAGTTGCGCGGTGGTGCCAGGCTGGTCACAGCATGACGTGGGGCAAACGGTTGACCATGCGTTGTTAGGGCCACGACCGTCACAACAACGCGGCCATGCCTGGGTGCGGCGACATCCGTTTACGATTATGGGGCTGGTGCGTGGCTACCCGCGGCCGTTTGATTTGACGCAATATCGCCAGGCGGGCTTTTCGGCGCTGCTGGCCTGGGAACCCGGGTCGTATCAGGAATTGTTGCCCACGGTAGCTGCCGGGCGCATGCCATTCGTGGTGCATCTGGAACATTGGGGCGGGAAAGAGGTGAATCGCAATGGGGTCACCGAAGACGTGCTGCAGGACGCGATTCGCCAGATCGACAGCCAGACGAATCGTGACTATATCAGAGGAGTGGCCAGCCATCCTGGCTGCATCGGGTTTCTCGCGAATGACGAAGCGGTCCAGCTGAGCTACATGCGGTACACGCGGCAACTGCTCCAATGGCTGCGCCGTCAGCATCCGGACAAGCTTGCTTTCGGTAACGCCCACCCGGACCCCTGGGGTGGTGGTTACGATCGGTACATCGATGAGTTTGCAGCCATCGTCGAACCCGATGTGCTGATGACCGATGTCTACCCGCTGAGCGTGCCGAACGGACTGGCGGCCAATTACTTTGCCATCTTGTCCGATATCCGCAAGACCGCCCTGGCCCACGGAATGCCCTACTGGATGTTCATCCAGTCGTTTCATTCGACCGGCGCATTTGACCGGCGTTTGCCCAGCGATTCGGATCTTCGCCTGCAGTTGTTCGTGCCGCTGACGTTGGGCTATACCGGCATCATTTACTTTACCTACGATGTAGCCTTTGAACGTGGATTGGTGGACAAGACCGGTCAGCCCAATCGCCTCCATCACGACGCGACGGGGGCGAACCGGGAAGTGGCCTATCTGGGGCGCTCGCTGCGATTTTTGACCAGCACGGAGTTTGGTTGTGTCCCGGGATCTCACCGGGAAGACGGGAAGCTCGTACCCAACACAGTGCGCCGCGGTACCCGCGAGCCGGACCTCTCCACACAGCCGCTCCGTGGCATCGCCATTGAGTCGCCCGGCGAGGGACAGGATGTCATGCTGGGAATGTTTCGAGACGACCAGGGAGGTCGCTATTTTATGGTGACCAACCTCTGGCACGACGCAGATACCAAGGCGGATGACCGGGCATTATCCGTGACACTCCGCCTGGGCCCCGAAGTCCGTGAACTTCACCGTCTCAATCGCTTGACCGGCGAAGTGGAGCAGCTACCGATCCGCGAGGGCAGTGTTCAGATCCATCTGCCTGGTGGCACCGGCGATCTGTTCAAGGTCGATGACGGAAAATTTCCGGGGCTGACCGAGTCGCGGTAACTCACTGGCGAGCTGGTTGCAGGCCACACGAGGCCGGTGCGCGCGCCGGCGTAAATGGAGATCGGACTGATGCGGTTTCCCAGCCACTTCAAGGTTGGGATCGATAGCGGACCAGTAACTGCACGCCGTCCATTAGCGGTGCTGGTGGGCCTGCGGCTGGATCCAGTGTCAGTTCCAGTCGGTTGTCGCCACGTCGGAGGTGTGCTGCTTGCAGCGGGATCCCGTGCCACTCTGCACGGCGTTTACGGGTTGCAATTTCGGTTCCATTAAGACGAACTTGAAGGTGGTCTGCAGAGATGTTCTCGTTGAAGTGGAGCCAGAGTGTCAGCTCCTGGAGGTGGTTTTGACGAACCTGTTCCCCCACGGGTAATTCGACGGAGACGGTTTCGTCGTGCTTAAGGAGAAGTGGGAGTAGACCCGTTTGGGGCAGCGAAGGTTTGGCTTCGCCGAGCGCCTGCTGGCGGTCCAGGTAGTCAACGGCGTAGAGCTTGTCCTTGTTTGCGAGTGTAGTACGCGCCCCTAATTCGCGCCAGATGGCGCTTTGGGGATTAAAGCAATTAAACAGGTAGACCCCATCGGCGCCGGCCGTCCAGATATTCATGGCAGCGCCACGCCACGCTTTCAGGGAGGAGAGATCCAGCAGGTCAGGTCCCCTGCCTCCGCCCCAGAATCCACCCTTGTACATAGCGCTATTGTCGATGCAGGGATAGACCGGCACATCGTACTGGTGACCGAGTTGGATCAGCTCGCGAATCGGCATTGCCATCGGGAAACAGCCACCCCCGACGATCAACAGGTCGACCAGGTCGTCTCGCAGCCAGCGTTCCAGATCCAATCCGAGGAACAGGCAACCGCGCAGCGTCAACGGCACCCGCACGGCGACCAGCAGGGGCCGGCCCCGCGCGATGGCGGTGCGCTGGGTCATCTGCCGGATGCGACGTAGCAGCGCGGTCATGCTCTCGCGCTGCTCTGGCTCAGCCGGTTGCAGGTCGAGGATAGGGGTGAAATAGATCGGGGCGCGTTCGAAATCCAGTTCCACCCCGTCCACGTTGTATCCCTGGCAGACTTCTTCGACCAGTCGGAAGACGTGTCCACGGACCTCTGGAATGTCGTAGTTGAGAGCCGACCACATGCTCTGCGTGGCTTGGATTGAGTATTTGTGCGCGTCGGCGGGTTCCCCCATCAAGTAGCCTGAGTGCTGTTGCTTGTAGCTGGAAAACAGCTGGCGGGCCATTTTTTCGCTGGCCAGCGCGGGAGCGTGGCGGTAGGAATCGTGGACGTCATTCATCCGCATCGACCAGAAGGCCTCGATGCCGTGCTGGCGGCAAAAGTCGAGCTGGATTTGCAGACAATCCCTGCCCGTGTTGACGATGAAACGCCGGGCGGCTCCCAGGTCCAGAAAAGACCCCACCTTGGTATCGTGCCAGAGCGACGTGGTGCGTCCGGTACAAAAGAAGAGCGTGTCCATTTGCGAGTCGAGCAGGCCGGACGTCCTGGAGGCCAGGAATGCGGCTGGAGATGCCGGTTCAGGGGCCCAGATGTCATCGCCGTCATTGTTGAAAATCAGACGGCGGCGGCGCCACTGCGCCGTTTTCTCGATCCGTTTCCAGGCTGGGTCCTGTAACG
>PBOG01000191.1 GCA_002724245.1 Planctomycetaceae bacterium | reverse complement strand
TGACGGAAATTTAGGTGGAAACGCCGGGTTGTACGCCCAGATGTACTGCCACGGTATTGCGCTACTGGCGCTTGGAGAAGCGCGCGTTGCCAGCGACGACCAGCGACTTCAGCCTTATTTGCAACGGGGTGTCCAATTTACACTCAATGCCCAGCATCCCACGACTGGCGGCTGGCGCTACCAGCCTGGCGACCGCGGTGATACCAGTCAGTTCGGCTGGCAAGTCATGTCACTGAGAACCGCACAATTGGCCGGCATCGAAGTCCCCGCCCGGACGCGCACCGGCATGCTGCGATTCCTACAAAGCGTGAGTTCAACGCGCCAGCCGGGGTTGGCCAGCTACCGCCGCGGAGAACGTCCCACTCCCTCCATGACTGCCGAAGCGCTTGTCTGCCGCTTCTTCCTGCAACTTCCTCGTGATACTGCCATCGAAACCGGTGCCGTCGAGCTGCTGCGACGGTCGTTACCCAGCCCGACTCCCATCAATTACTACTACTGGTACTACGGCAGTTTGGGTTTGTTTCAACTGGGCGGTGAACCCTGGAAAACCTGGAACCGAGCGCTCCTTCAAACCCTGCTCCCACAACAACGAACCGATGGCCCGGAGGCAGGTAGCTGGGATCCCGACTCGGTATGGGGTAACTATGGAGGACGCGTTTATACAACTGCGTTGGCAACCCTCTGTCTGCAAACCTACTACCGATACCCGCAAATGGCGCCACGTACGGCACTGCAAACTCCCTGGATTCAAATCCGTTAGTACGCTGTGGCATCTGCTGAATGTCAACCTGGAAGCGGCCAACGAAAGACCACAGCGGAGCTAGCGGACACGCATCCCGGGAACCTTGTCGATGAGCGCGTAACAGACTCCGGAAGCCGATCCGGGGCGCCGATTTGTTCCCACATGAAGGTCACGATGGACCCCACCGATAGCCCACCTCCTGCTGAACTGCCACCGCGGTCACAACAGCGCAGGCGCTTTCTGAAAAGCCTGACTGCGGCCACCGGAACACTGTCGGCGATGGTCCCTCTGGTACCAGTACGTGGTGAACCACAAAACGAGGAACAAGGTGCCGACGTCGTCATTATCGGCGGTGGACTCGGCGGCTGCGCTGCTTCTCTGGCCGCGCTGCGGCTGGGACTGCGGGTTGTAATGACCGAACCTGCCGAGTGGATTGGTGGTCAGTTGACTTCCCAGGGCGTACCTCCGGATGAACATCGCTGGATCGAGCAACGTGGTGCACCAAAATCCTATCGGGAACTGCGCAAGAGAATCCGCACCTACTATCGGCAGCATTATCCGCTGGCACCGGAGTTTCGGGACCAGGTTCATTTGAATCCAGGAGGAGGAAGTGTCTCGCGACTATGCCATGAGCCGCGGGTCGCACACGCAGTCTTGCGCGCCTGGCTGGCACCCTATTGCAGTAGCCGACGTATGTCTCTGTTGACTGGCTACGCACCGGTCAGTGCCGATGTTGACGGCGATCGGATTCGCGCAGTCCAGGTACGCTCACTGCGGTCGGGGAAATTACGCGTGCTGCAGGGGTCTTATTTCCTCGATGCAACCGAGCTGGGAGATCTGCTCCCGCTAACCGGAACCGAGTTCGTCACTGGCGCGGAATCGCGCGCTGACACAGGAGAATTACACGCGGCCGAAGAGGCCAACCCGGCAAACCAGCAAGCCTTTACAGTCTGTCTGGCCGTCGACTACCTGGAACAGCAGGACCATACCATCGATCGCCCTCAGGACTACGACTTCTGGCGCAGTTACACGCCTCAATTGTCCCCCCCTTGGCCAGGGCGATTACTCGATTTTACCTACACACACCCCCGCAGTGGAAAACCGAAAACACTCGGGTTCCATCCGTCCCAATCGACTCCCGCGGGCGTTCTCAACCTCTGGCGGTATCGGCGGATCGCTGCAGCCCGGCAGTTTCTTCCAGGACATTACGACAGTGACATCAGTCTGTTGAACTGGCCGCAAAACGACTATCTGCTAGGCAATTTAGTGGGCGTCAGCGCCAGTCAACGGGAACAACACATCCAGCAGGCAAAGCAACTCAGTCTGTCACTTCTCTACTGGCTGCAAACCGAGGCGCCTCGTGATGATGGCAAGGAGGGATTTCCAGGCCTGCGTTTGCGACCCGACATCATGGGCACAGAAGACGGTTTGGCGCAATACCCCTACGTGCGAGAGTCACGACGTATCCGTGGCCTGTTTACGATTCGCGAAGAACATGTGGGACGAGAAAATCGCGCGTTGGCCACGGGGCAGCCAGCAGAACGGGTGCGAGCTGCTGACTTCTTCGACTCGGTCGGAGTAGGAAGCTATCCCATTGACCTGCATCCCAGCACGGGCGGCGACAACTACATCGACTTCGCCTCACTGCCATTTCAAATTCCACTGGGCGCGCTGATTCCACAACGCGTCCAGAACCTGTTGCCGGCCGCCAAGAATATTGCGACCACCCATATCACTACGGGATGCTACCGATTGCATCCCGTGGAATGGGGAATCGGCGAAGCCGCTGGCTGCCTCGTGCGTTTTGCAATCGATCAGCATCTGCCACCGGCGGGCGTCCGCCAAGCGGGGCAGCAGTTACAGGATTTCCAGTCACTGCTGCAGCGGCAGGGAATTGAAACCCGCTGGGATAACGGCTGAGAACCACGAGCATCCTGGCGCCCCGGCGCGAACCCGCCCACAAACCATAACATCAGCCCGGGCTGGGTCCGGCAGGTTTCCACTCCAGGCGACATCAAACCGTCAATTGTTTGCGAACGCGTTTCAGCAAACGCTGTGTGGCATGGACGCCCTCGACTTCGGAAATCCGGCCACCCTCGAATTCAATCCCCACGTAGCCGTGATAACCGAAGGACAGCACGATCTTCATCATCTTGAGAAAATCGGTTTTGGTTTCATTACCTGCCTCGTCAAAATCATGCGCCTTGGCACTGACCGACTTGGCAAACGGCATCGTTTCGCGCACCCCTTTATACCGGTCGTAGTCACCAAAATTTCCGAAATCCGGAAGTGTGCCACAGTTCTTCATTCCGACCGTTTTCATCACCTTCGCCAACCACTCGCCGTTGGATGACAAACCGCCGTGATTCTCGACGATGACATTCATTTCTAGCGTTGCGGCAAACTCGGACAGTTGCCGCAGTCCGTCCGCCGAGAGCTTGAGTTGCTCCTGATAACTACCCTTTGAGCGGGCATTTACCCGGATCGAGTGACAACCAAGCTGCTTGGCCGCGACAACCCATTTGTGATGCCGGCGTACCGATTCCTTGCGAGCCGCGCTGTCGGGATCTCCGAGGTTTCCCTCGCCATCGATCAATATCACCAGACCCTGAATCCCCACATCATCTGCGCGCTTCCGCATTTGGGCCAGATAGGCTTTATCCTCAGCCTGCTTGAAGAAGGGTCGGTTCCAGTATTCGACTGCGTTGATCCCAAATTCCTTACGCGTAAACGCCGTAAAGTCCATGTTGTCCAGCTTGCCACTGGCCAACATGCGGTGAAGTGAATACTGCGTCAACGAAATCTTGAACAGCGGTGCTTTCTCCGCAGCAATAGCCCACTGGGAAGCAGGCCCGAGACCGGCAGCCGCGAGCAGAGAGTGTCCCAGCAGAGAGCGGCGATTCCAATTCACATTCATCGATGAAGGCCTCACAAGCAATAAGTTTGAAGTAGATCTGTCTGAGCCATCAAAACAAAGACGACAACCTGGATAAGATTGCGAACAAATGGTTTAACCCAATCCGAAGACGCGGTCCATATTGGTGGAGATTTCACTTAACCGCGCCTGATCACCACCGCCAACTTCGGCAGCACACCAGCCAAAAAAGTTAATCTCCATCAAGGCGTGGGACACCGACTTCCAATCCAGGTCACCTGCACCGATCTTGGTAAATTTGTTCTGGGCGCGCGAGAACCCCTTGGCATCCAACTTGATCACGCGTTTCCCCAGAGCCCGAATCCAATCGGCCGTATTCCCATATTTCCAGTGATTGCCGATATCAAATTGCATGCCAACCCAGGGTGAATTGAATGCATCGACGTACTTCACAAATTTGTCCGCGGGCTGGTCTGCGTCCCACTCTGACCCGCTACCATGCGCGTAACAAAAATGATTCCAGACATTTTCAATGGCAATCGCGACGCCCAATTCTGCCGCCAGTGGCACTGCCTTGGCAATGTTCTCGATGCTACGGTCCCAAATCTCCTGTTCCGGTCCATCATTGCCATGACCCACCACCAGCAACACCGTGTGACCACCCACTGCACTGGTTTCCCGCAGCGCCTGCTTGAGATGCTTCAGCGCTGTCTGGCGCTTGGCTGGATCTTTATCGGTATGGCGAATTTGCCAATGCGAAGAACAAACGGATCCGTCAACCGGAAGGCCGCTCTGGGAGATGGCCTTCTTCGTTTCAGCCACGTCGATACCAGGCGCATTCAATTCAATGGCCCCAAAGCCGGCCGCCTTGGCTGCCTTGAACTTGTCTGTCAGGCTTCCCGGCACGCCCACCATACCAATCTTGAGTGTCTTGTAGAGGCGGCCTTGCAGGCCCGCCTCCGGCTCGGCCGCGCCGGCCAGTAACGGTGCGCTGGCTAGTGCCAAACCGGTTCCCTGCAGAAACTGACGACGTGGAAGTTGCCGAAACGTCATGATCTTTGCCTTGCTGCGAGCGGCTCGTTAAACGTGAAAGAAGTTGCCGTTATTCTAGCTAATTACCGGGCCGTTCCAACAAACCTGGCCATGAGAGGCTGGATCTTTTCTACCCAATTTTTTCGACACGCTGCTGAGACGACGACGGGCAGCCACAGAGGTAGTCGATCTGCCAGAAACAACGCAGTCATAAAACCAGTAGCCGATCGCGCCCGGTGCTAGTCATTTTTCCGCACGGCACGGGAAATATTGCGAAACTTCCGCTCGGCAACAGCGTTGGGTCGGTTCAGTTACTGACGGGCAGGTACCGGAACCCGTCTGGCGGCAACTCAACGCTCGGTACGCCGTTGTTCGATAGGGGAACAACGATCAGAATACGGTTACACGTCTCTCCCGCATGCAAGGGTCTCCCGCATGCAAGGGTCTCCCGCATGCAAGGGTCTCCCGCATTCAAGGGCTCGTTGATGATGACATGGAACCCCCGTCTTTGGTTGTGTCTGCCGGTTCTGGCCGCATTGGTTGTCTCTGCGTTAGCAGCCCAGCCACCAGATGACGGCGACGGTTTTGAACCCCGTTTTGGTCCACCCCCTGACCCTTTGTCCTTCGCGCTCGACACCGACCGGGATGGTGAAATTTCAGCTGCCGAAATGCGCCGCGCACCAGAGATCCTGCGTGGCCTGGATCGCGATCGTAACGGCACGTTGACACTCGAAGAGCTGCTGCCACGCTTCCCTGGCCCTCCCGGTAGCAGGCCCGGTCGAGGAATGGGTCCCAACCGCCCACAGATCCAACTGGCGGCCGAATTCGACCAGGATGCAAATGGGTATCTTGACGCAGATGAACGCAAACTAGCGCTGGCCGCCCTCGCTGATCGCGGTGGGTCCGGACGGGGCGGACGCGGCCCGGGCGGAAGACGCGGTGGTGAATTCGGGCGCACTCGAGGACCAGGCGGAGGACGCGGACCCGCCAGAGAACCTGGCAGGCCTGGTCCCAAAGTGACACTTGAGGAGGCCGACCATTATCCAGATGCCTCACTCTACGAACCGGCCGTATTGCGAACCATCTTTATCGAATTCGACACGGACGATTGGGAATCGCAAATGGCGGACTTCAAACACACCGATGTAGCGATGCCAGCCACCGTCATTGTCGACGGCACTTCCTTCCCGCTGGTCGGACTCCGATTTCGTGGGCAATCTTCGTTTGGACACGTACCGGCGGGATCAAAACGTTCCCTCAATCTGACAATGGACCTGGTGCATAAGGACCAACGGCTGTACGGATACAAGACATTGAATCTGCTCAACTCCAGCGGAGACCCCTCGATGCTCAGTAGCGTCCTGTACTCCCTGGTAGCGCAAGACTACCTGCCAGTACCCAAAGCCAATTTTGTGAAAGTGGTCATCAATGGAGAAAGCTGGGGTATTTACTGCAACGTGCAACAATTCAACACCGACTTCCTCCACGAAAACTACGGCGTGATGGTTGGCGCGCGGTGGAAAGTTCCGGGTAGTCCCGGTGCGGACGGCGGGCTGCGTGATTTGGGCGATGAACTTGATCCTTATCGACAGCGTTTTGAGATCAAATCCAAGGACCGACATGACTCCTGGTTGGCGCTCGTCAATCTGTGCCGGGTTCTCAACGAGACACCAACCGAGCAGCTGCCGGAGGCGATCGAACCGATTCTCAACGTCGATGGCCTGCTCCGCTTTCTGGCACTCGACGTAGCGCTGGTCAACGGTGACGGTTACTGGACTCGGGCTAGTGATTACAGCATCTACCGGGATCCGACCGGCGTCTTTCACATCATCCCCCATGACATGAATGAAGCATTCCAGGCACCCCATGGTGGAGGGAGACGTGGGGGTCGAGGCGGTCCGGGAGGCCGGGGATTCCCGCCCGGTTTTGGTGGGCCACCCGGTGGTCGGGACGGTAGAGGTTTTCCTCCAGAAGGCGGCAGGGGGTTTCCTGGAAGCTTCGGCGGTTCCGGAGGACATGAACTCGATCCCTTGGTCGGACTGGACAGCCCGCGGATGCCGCTGCGCAGCCGGATTCTGGCCGTCCCTGCCTACCGGCAGCAATACCTCCACTACCTGCGAGCGCTGGCCGAAGTGAGCTTGCACAGCGACCGGCTGGCACCCGTGATTGCCAGATACCGCGCGTTACTGGCAGATGAGTTGGCCGCCGATACACGTAAGCTCAGCAGTTTGGACGCCTTTCTGGCGGCCACAGCCCCTTCAGCGGACCGTCCGCCTGCCAATAGTCCCAGTCTGCTCGAGTTCATCGGGCAGCGGCGCAATTTCCTGCTTACACATGACGCGATTCGGGACCTGAATACGATCCCGGTACGACCGCCCGCGGAACACATCTCGATCAAACCCAACGACGGCACAGCAGCAACCGTCGCGATTAGCGAGTTTCTGGCCGCAAATACAAAGAGCAACCGAGATCCCCAAGACGAGCTGGAAGATTGGCTTGAATTGACAAATTATGGTGAGACAGCAGTGGACCTCTCGGGCATGTATCTCAGCGACGATCCCACCAACCCATTCAAATGGGAAATTCCTGAAAACACGGTCATTGCCGCCGGAAGCTACCTGGTCAT
>PBOG01000190.1 GCA_002724245.1 Planctomycetaceae bacterium | reverse complement strand
TTCTTCGGTTTCCCACTCCTCGTCGGCTTCTTCTTCGGTTTCCCACTCCTCGTCGGCTTCTTCTTCGGTTTCCCACTCCTCGCCGTCTTCTTCTTCGGTTTCCCACTCCTCGTCGGCTTCTTCTTCGGTTTCCCACTCCTCGTCGGCAGTGCCTGCGACACTGCGATTGGCCGCTGCGCCTGCTGGGTCCAAAGCGTCGTCGCTGTCGTCTGTATCACTCGCCCGGGTCAGCCCACGGATTTCCCGCAGTTCTGGTTCCAGAGTGTCATCGAAACTCTCTTCGTCTGGCAGCGGGATCTGATTCGAGCGATCGGTTGCAGCGGTGTCATCGTCGCTGGTGGTTTCACCTTGCATGGTTTCCCATTCGGCCAGCGAAATCATCACTTCGCGTGCTTGGGACCCGGCGTACGGGCCGACGATATTGTCTTCCGCCATAAAGTCGATAAGCCGTGCGGCACGACCGTAACCGACCCCCAGGGCGCGTTGTAGCAACGAGCAACTACCACGTCCTTCACGAACCACGATGTCCACGGCGCTTTCGTACAGGTCGTCACGCTTTTTCAGCGGCCCGCGGTCTTCCCCGTCAGCCTCTTCGACCTTGAGATTGACAAGTTCATCGACGAATTCTTGACGGTGTTGACTGGAACGTTCGACAACGGCATTGATTTCATCGTCGCTGAGATAGGTTCCCTGACCGCGCAACATATTACTCGTCCCCGGCCAGAGAAACAGCATGTCACCGTTGCCGAGCAGTTTTTCCGCACCCATTTCGTCGAGCACGACACGACTGTCTGTGCGGCTGGCAACTTGAAATGAAATCCGTGCCGGGAGATTGGATTTGATGAGTCCGGTGATCACATCAACCGTCGGTTTTTGAGTCGCCAAGATCAAGTGAATTCCAACCGCCCGACTCTTCTGAGCCAGCCGGATAATGTGCTGCTCGACTTCTTTACCGGCAGTCATCATCAAGTCGGCGATTTCGTCCGCGACGATTACGATAAACGGCAAGTGTTCGGGAATATCCTCAGCTTCTCCACTTTCGGCAGCCAGCCGCTTCTGGAGTTCTTCTTTACCAAGTTGGTTGTAGCTGGTGATATGGCGAACACCCGCTTGAGCCAAGAGTGCGTAGCGCTCTTCCATTTTGTCGACAGCCCAGGCCAGAATGGCCTCCGCCTTACGCATGTCTGTGACGACGGGGTGCATCAAGTGTGGTAACCGTCCGTAGCCGCAGAGTTCGACCATTTTGGGGTCGATCATCAGCATTCGCACTTCATCCGGTTGTCGCGTCATCAGGATTGATGAAATGATCGCATTGAGACAGACACTCTTGCCGGTCCCGGTGCGCCCGGCAATCAATAGATGCGGGAGCGTGGACAGATCGACGGTTAATGGGTTCCCGGAGACGTCTTTACCCAGGAAGATGGGGATTCGCATCTTGTTGACGCGTCCGTCGACTTCTTCCATCACATCGCGAAGTCGGACGATTTGCCGTGTTTCGTTGGGTACTTCAATACCTACGGTGTTCTTGCCTGGAATGGGTGCGACGATCCGTACGCTGGGGACGCGCAGCGCAATCGCGAGGTCGTCGGCCAGCCCTGTAATCTTGGAGAGTCGCAGGCCGGCTTCCAGTTGCACTTCGTATTGGGCAATTACCGGTCCGGTTTCGATTTCGACGACCTTAACCTTGAAACCAAAGTCGGCAAACGTTTTTTCCAGAGTTCGTGCATTACGACGTACTTCTTGTTCTTGTTCTTCAAAACAGATGTCATCGGATTCGCTCAGCAGCTTGATATCCGGAAGTTCGTACTGTTGGGGTGCATCGCTCTGCACGGCTTCATTGAGGCGTTCAATGACCTCGTCGCGTTCACTCCTTTCGCGGCGTTGGCGGATCCGCAGTGGCGGTCCTGTCTTGCTGGCTTCCTTGCTGGATTCGGGTCCACCGGATTGCCTGGCGGTGGGCTCCTGGCCGTTGTGTTCGCCGTCGGACTTGCGTGCATCCTTACGGAGTCTCGCGCGCAATTTTCGTTTGTTCCGTACTTTTCGGTGGCCTGAGTCGAGGCTGGAAATCGCCATGTCCGCTGCAGCGACGTCGTCGTTGAGCAGTGTGAAGTCGCTCTCGGCGGTAGCCAAGGTGTCGAACGCTACGGATTCGTTTTCGGTGACGGCTTTCGCGCGCCGATGCGGTCCCCAGTGGATCGCCAGGAGAACCGTTTTACGAGCCAATTCCAGTAACGTGTAGTCGGTACACAGCAGTACTCCTCCCAGGGTGAGGCTGACGGCGAGGATCACGCTGCCGGTCAGGGCAAAGTGGATTTCCAATAAGGTGGCTACCAGGGCACCCAGGTAGCCGCCAGATCCAATGACTGGTCCGGGCGACAAGCCGGGAACCAGGGTGGCTGCCAAGGCCGTCAAACCAACCAGCGATGCCAGCCAACCGAATGTTCTCAGGACAATGCTGTCGGTCGATTGGCGTCTCAGCAACAACAGGTCGAGTACACCCAGGGAAAAAACAAGATAGTAAGACCCCAAGCCCAGTAAGTTGAGCATCAAGTCGGCCAGCAAGGCGCCCCACTTTCCGCAGATGTTGTGGGGGATCGTGTGCGTCGGGTGGACCAGAATATCGGGTTGGTAGAGTCGATCCAGCGGTTCCACTAGCGACGGAAGGGGATCCGCCGGGTCGTACGACACCAAGGCCAGCCCGGAAAAAATCACCGTGGCCAGCAGGCCCAGTGCGCAGAGGTCGAGCTTGAGATTCCGATTGTCGAACATGGACGTAACGCGTAAAGATACGAAGCCAGCCTGTACTTCCGGTGCTGGCTCTCCGGCGGTCGTCCATGCCCGTCACAATCCATACCTAATCAGTGTTACTCTTCGTCCAGGTCGACCCCTGTTGGCCAGATTGTCATTGGCTGATGACAGTGATTTCCCAGTACCTGTCAGTGGAAGCACCGTTGTAGTGCGCACTACCGTTAGAATGTGCTGCCAGCTTCCTGGTAAGATGACCTGTGAGACTGATTTTGCGGATTGCCCTGACGGCTTGCAGCTGGTGCGCTGGCTGCGATGTTGACGCTGGCTCGTGTATTAGTCTGTTCGGAAGATGCGGGTTGGATGCCAATGCGACCCGCGGGCGGCCAGGATGGCAACCAGATGTCCGCCGTGGTCGAGTCCCGCGTATTCGCCCTCGGACGTCAGCCTGGACGACGGGATTGCTTGTCCGTTCTGGAGCCGTTGGATTTGGGTGTCGTCCAACTCGATTTCGGGAAGATGCGCGACCGCGATCCGCGCTGGCAGGATGCGCGGTACCAGTGATTGTCGCGTACAACTTGTATCTGTGAGAGTTTGCCAGTTACAGGCATCGGCAACGTGGAAGCTCCCGATCGCCGTCCGTTGCAGTTGTGTCATGACTGCTTGTGTTCCCAGGTGCTGTGCCAGATCGCGCCCGAGCGAACGCACATAGGTTCCTGAGCTGCAGACGATTCTAATTTGCAAATGAGGATAGGTGTAGTCGATCAGGTCCAAACGTTCGACCGTGATTGAGCGGGCTTTGAGTGTCAAATCCTGGCCTGCCCGCGCCCGTAAATAAGCAGGTTGCCCACGCACTTTCACCGCGGAGTGCAGCGGCGGTACCTGTTCGATCTCACCGGTAAAATGCGGAAACGCTGTGACGACGTCTGCTCTGCTTGGCTGCGGCGGGTCAGCGAGCGCAAGGACGGCACCTTCGGTGTCTAACGTATCACTTTGATGTCCTAGCAGGAACGTCGCCAGATAGGTCTTCCGCATTGCCTGGACATAGGGGATCAACCGTGTGGCTGGTCCCACAGCAACCACCAGCACACCCGTGGCCAAAGGGTCCAGTGTACCAGCGTGGCCGGTCTTCGCAGGACGTATCAGGTATTGAATCCGGTTGACGACGGTGCGCGACGTAATTCCGGCTGGCTTGTCGATATTCAACAGTCCAAACATGCGCAATTTCGGCTACGGAAGTATCAGTTTGGAATGGGAATTCCATCCCGCGATCGGTGGAAACAACCACAGAGGTCGAAGGCTCCCCGGTGGGCCTGAAAACCGGTTGCCCTGGAGGTAGGATCGCGATGTGCTCTGCCGAACAGGTGCCCGATCAGCGTCTTAAGGTGCGATCGCTGGTGTGAACCATCCGGGCCGCGGTCGTATAGCGAGATCGTCTGTCAAGCCGTCGTGCGGATTGCCGAAGTCGCGCTGTGGTGGAGGGTTGCCGGTAGGTGGCTTTCTTGGCCGGTGTCGGTTCGAGCGCTGCCGGTGCGTTTTCAATGATCTCTTCGCCGGTGTGCAATTGGCCACAGTGTTCACAGGTACCGTGGTGCCCCAGATCGGACTGGCAATCTCCGCAGAAACGAACGCCCCATAAATGGGAGAGGATTGGGAGTAGTGGTGGCAGACAGCCATGGCCATGCAGTACGGTGTCTCCGCAGGAATCGCAAATGCCCGGAGGATCACTGATCCATTCGTCGACATATATTTCTCCGCAGCCTGCATCGACAGTCAGCGCCTGATGAGCGCGCCCGGCAATGGTCGATTGGTGTCCGAGCAGGCCGCACTCAAGGCAATTCGAGTGGGCCACGTGACATCCCGAGCTGCCAATTGCCAGTAGGGTTGCTGCGACGAGAGTGGTCAACGTTCGTGGTTCATAATGGCTCATCGTATCGGTTCCTTGAGAGTCTTTTGCACCAGCCCGTTGCCACGTTCCGCCAGTTAGTCGATCTCGAATTCGGAACGTTGCTGACAAACGTGACAGAGCACGTCATCCGGCCAGCCGCGCACCGGGCCCCACTTTGCCGACGTGCCATACCGATTTACGGTTCTGTCGGGCGATACCATCAGGTATATCGACCACACAACCGGCAAAGTCGAGAAAATCGCTATAACCGGTATATCTTTACTCACTGCCGCTTGCAGAAACCGTCGGGCAGTCTGTGCGAGTCATTCCTCTGGAGATGCGAGGGAGAGGATCGTGCAATGGCGTGACGACGTCCATCCGTCGCTATTTTTGTAGTGCTAGCATGTTGAGATGCTCTACGGGGAGTCGTTGGCATTAATGCTGGCGAAGAAAATGGGAGAGCGCTTTACGGGCCGCATGACTGGAATCGGCGTCGAGCTGCGATGTCTTCTGTTGCGGCGTGATCACGGCTGGCGTTTGTGAATCAGTTCGCGGCGTGGTTTTCGCACTCGATGTGGCTGGTGTTGTCGCGGAGTGAAGCGCCGCCCTGTTGCCAGCTTTGACCTCGACCGCGAACAGGAGGTTGCCGATTTCCAGTGGCTCGCCCGGGCGGAACATCGGGCGGCCAGCCTTCGAATTGCCGTCAGTGAACGCACCAGCGTACGAAGGCCAGGTTTAGAATCCGCAAAACGAGCAGAGCAGCCGAACGGTGACGCGTTTGCGGCGCCTGTCAGTCGGATCCAGGACGGTTGCTGGCTGGTACCTTGGCTGCTGTCAGCGGCTGAGTTTCCGCAGTCCGCTGCTACTCGTAACGCAGGGCGTCAATGGGATCGAGTTGGCTGGCGCGGAATGCCGGGAAAAATCCAAAAAACACTCCCACGGCGGCGGAAAAGACAATGGCCAGGACGGCTGCCGGGATCGAGACTACGACGGGCAATTTCATATCCGGTTGCCATTCATTGATGAGCGCGGTCACCCCAGTCGAGGCGCTGAAACCGAGCGAAAACCCGACAATGCCACCGATACTGGAGAGCACGACGGCTTCCAGTAGGAACTGCCGCAGGATATCCCAGGAAGTAGCACCTACTGCCATGCGAATCCCAATTTCCCGCGTGCGCTCGGTGACGGAGACGAGCATGATGTTCATGATTCCGACCCCACCGACCAGCAGCGAGATACCCGCGATGGCCGATAGCATGGCGGTCAGTGTGCCCATGATGGTTCCCAGCATCTGGGAGATCTCGTCCATCGTCTGAACTTGGAAGTCAGGCGATTCGCCGGGCGCGATGCCGTGCCTGTCTGCCAGCAAGTTCGTGATTTCCTGCTTGGAGATTGCGATCCCCTTCGCGGTGCGGGCGGAAGCCAGGATGGCGTGGACCTCATCGAAATTCGAACGATTCAAGCGTTTGCGGACCGTTGTATAGGGCATCAAGACGATGTTGTCTTGATCCTGTCCCATCATATTGGCTCCCTTTGTTTCCAGCACGCCGACAATTCGCAAAGGGACATTTTGGATGCGGATGGTCTCGCCGATTGGATTGCGCGTTTGAAACAGCTCGGCGACCACGGTATGGCCGATGACACAAACTTTTTCGGCGGCGGTAATTTCGCGCTCTCCGAAAAAGCCACCGTGGCGAATTCCCCAACTGCGGACGATCGGGTAATCGGCCCCGACCCCGGTGATCTCATTAGGGCTCCAGTTGGAGTTTCCATAAATGATATTTCCCCCTGTTCCGACGATTGGCGACTGGGCGAGCACCGCGGGGCATTCGTCCGCAATGGCTTTTGAATCGCTAGAGGTCAAGGTGAGTTCACGACCCTGGCTGACGCCTCGACTTTCATCCTGAGCGGGCATGATGACGATCATATTCGTGCCCAGGGTGGCCAGCTGGCTTTGAATCAGCTGCTTCGCGCTCTCACCGACGGAGACCATGGTGGTCACTGCCGCGATCCCGATCACGACGCCCAGGATCGTCAGGCTGGCTCTCATCTTATTTTTCCGCAGGGCCCGCAAAGCAATCCGGAAGGTGAGTATGACATTCATAATGGGCGTTTCCGGAGGCCGAGGCGAACGAGAGCCGACGGTGGCACAACTGCCATCTTAATCGGGCGAGACTGGCCGGAACAAGGCGCAACCGTTGGGTTGGCAGGCCTGCGCACCCGTTTGATCTTGCCCGATGTGGCAGCCCAACCCGGGTAGGTGCTGGCTAGTGGAAACGAGGCCCGTCGTTTATTGGTTGCGGCGCCGTTGTATTCCGCAGGGTTTGTTGCCAGGGAGCGGTCTCGTCGTGTAGGGGATCTGCGATGACACAGGGAGGAGACGGTTTGCTGGCAAACCACCGGTAGACTGTTGGCCCCAGCAGATTCGCAGGTGGCAGATAAAGCAGTGTGGCTGGCAGAAAGCTGAGTGGTAATCGACTCAGTAGGTAACGCCAGGCAAAAAATCCCGTCAGAATTTGGCCGTCTGGTGTGGCCAGGTGCATTTGTTCGGACAGGCTCTCTGCTGCGACGGGAAGCGGGAAGTGGTCCTGTCCCGATCGGTGGAAGTCAATCCAGCTCAGACGTTGCAACCAGTCCAGTAGCGTGACCCAACGGCGACTGCGGGCGCAGCGAGAGCAAACGCCGTCATAGAGTACAACCGTTGCTCCGCAATCGGAATGGATAAAGACGATATACAACGCCAGCATCTGGTAACTGAACGTGCCGACGCTGATCGATAGATCGATGCCCAGATGCAACAGCACGCCGGCGCCTAGCGCGCACTGCCTGGTGCGTCGAAACAGCAGACCGATGGGGATCAGCCCTGCCATCGCCCAGGCCATCCGACTGCACAACGGATCGCCGATCAGGGGTGCCGCGTTGTCGGCGAGGGGGCCCCGCAGGGAACCACTGGCTCGGAGAATTTCCAGTATTTCACCACTCCACCAGACGCCATTGGATTTCCAGACAAAGGTTGCCAGGTAAATTGAAATGACAAGTCCCTGAAGCAGACGCAGTGGCAGACCAGAAGTCGGGCGGGACTGACGGCGGGGATCGGTCAGCAGTGCGTCAAGACTGAAATGGCGACCACAGGGGACGGCGGCCAGAAGCCACAAGACCAGCAGGAACAGAAACAGGTGGTGATGGAAATTCCATTGGCTGAGGAAAAACAGATAGCTGAACAGAGCCGCAGTGGTGAGCGCCACCAATCGTGTTGCCAGGCCGACGGTCAGCAGGATCGCGAAGATCAGCAGCAGGTCTTCCAGCCTTGCCAACCAGAAGGCGTCTGGAACGGGTAGCCAATCGAAAAAAGGCATCTGCCAGCTGTCCAGCAGGTAGGTGACTTCCCACATCGAACGGTTTGGAATCGACAACGTTCCGCCTGCTAGCTGAAACAGTCCGTCAAAACTAATGCATTTGAGCACCAGGCAGACGCCCAACCAGATTCTCAACAGACCAAATCGCTGCGCAGAGATTTCCGCAAACCAGAATTGATTCCAGCGGTGTGACCAGCCAGTGGATGGTAAGAGGCGATTCACGAGGGAGGCATTTCGTGGGTGTAAAGGGGACGCGTTCCGGGGAATGTGGCTAGCGGGTTTCTGCGGGATAGCGTAGTCGTTCGACAGGAGACGGTGTGCCTTCCAGGGTGGCGGAAAAGGTTGTCAAATCGTCAAACAGAGGATCCTGAAAGGAAAGCGACTCGTGAATGACGAGCGGCTGGTTGATTGCGTAAAACAAGCGGGCTTCTAGAGCGACGGCGCCTGTGGGCCGGTTTGGATAAAGGTGTTGTAGGTATTGATGAATCCAATGCCGGATGGCACCGATCCCGTAGCGTGTGCGGCGGGAGCGCGCTTCACTGCCGGCGAACGCGGATTTGGGTTGCCGCGGTCCGACTTTGGCAGCCATGCCACGTAGCGTGTCGCCCGGATGATGTGGCTGTCGAGAGCCGTCGTCCAGGACCCATTCATAGACGACCAGGTAGCGTGTGTTTTCTCCGAACATTCCCCAGCCAAACCGTGCGTCTCGCAGTACGAGTGAGCGGACTGGCAGGCCGACGAGCAGGGATACGCAACCCACAAGGATCAGCTGATGGATCGCCAGCCTGAGTCTGGATACGCCGGGTGTGACAGGAACTTGCGACGCCACGCCTGGCTGGGGGTCGGTTTCCTGGGCCTGGTGGTGCGTCGGTCGTATTGCGCTGCTGGCTAAGCTCAGAGTTTGTTTCCAGATGCGTTCTTCAATCGGTGCAGAAGGAACAAAGCAAACAATCTTCCGTCGCTGGGCGATCCACTGATAAACGTGGTCTCCGAGCCAGCCCACGATCGGCAGGGAGAGAAAAAACGAGGGCAGGAAGGTCAGGGGAAAGGACTGCAAGAGGTATCTCCAACCCGCAAAGCCGGAGAGCAAGCGACCTTGAGGTGTAATCACCCACATCGTCCGTTCCAATTGATCGTCGGTCAGCGCAGGTAACCGTTTGCGCAGTTGCGGGTCGCGAAAATTGATCCAGGTGATTCGCTGGAACAGGTCGCACAGGTTGGCCCAGCGCCGACTGCCTCGACAGATACCACAGTTTCCGTCGAACAGAACGATGGTGGCGCCGCAGGCAGGGTGAATAAATGCCAGGTAGAGGACCACCATCTGGTAGCTGAAGGTGTTCACCCGCATGGTTGCGTCGATGGACAGGTGGAGCAGGAGCCCGGCCAGTATTGCGACGCGTCGCGTGCGGCGAAAGAGCAAGCCCAAGGGAAGGAAACCCTCGATTGCCAGCGTACCCAGGCTGAGTGTCTGATTGCCTAGTTTTTGAAGCCAGGGTCCAAAGGGGCCTTGTACTGTGCCTGTTTCGACGAACAGATTCATGATGTGTCCACTGAACCAGCCGGCGTTCAGTTTCCACAGGAACGTAAACAGGTAGATCGTACAGACCAGGACTTGTAACAAACGCAGAGGCAGAATCGAACGGGGCGGTTCGGGCAGAACGGACGGCCTCAGCTGGGCATCGAGACTGAACGTCCGGCCACTGGGCCAGATGGCCAGAATCCACAACACGGGAACAAACAGCAGCAAATGGTGGTAGTAGTTCCACTGGCTGAGAAAAAACAGGTAGGTGAATAACGCGGCGGTCAGTGGCGCTACCAGCCGGGTACCGAGTCCAACCGTCAGCAGCAGACTAGAGACCAATAGTAGCTCTTCCAGTCTGCCAAACCAGAAGGGTGTGGGTAGTGGAAGCCACTCCAACCAGGCGTAAGGTGCGTGAAAGGTGTCCAGCATCTGCCGTACGGGCCAGAGACTGCGGTCCGGAAACTGCGCGGTGTGGGCGCCGATACGAAACAGGCCCGTCGTACCAGTGATTCGCAATACCAGCGTGAAGCCAAAACAGGCCCGCAGCAGGCCCAGTGTGTGCAGATGACAGGATGTGAACCAGAAGCGATTCCAGTTCGAGACCAGCCTGTCCAGAGGGTTTACCGCGCGCTGCGTCGAGTGTTCGTCGGTAGGCATGGCTAATCAGTGGAGCCGTTCTTGGAAACGCTCTTTGAGGACTACGTTGGACGCTTAGGGATACTTCAGACGTTCGACGATACAGGCACCTCCTTGCAGGTCTGGCGGTTCCAGTACGCTGGGAGCCTGCAGACCCCGGTCCCAGACCGTGATGGCATCCGGCCAGGACAGCGGGCGATTGATCGCATAATAGAGTGTGGCTTCAATATGGGTTGCAGTGGGTGGGCGGCGATCGTGGAACAGGAATTGCTGATAGCCGTTAATCCATGACCTTAGTGTTCCGACCCCGTAGCGGGTCAGGTCGGTTCTGGAAACGTCCCGGGACAGAGGCCGCCGCGGACGGAGCTGTTCTGCCTTGTCACGCAGTTCCTCTCCGGGGAAATACTGGAATCGTCGGCCCGTTTTATCGATCCAGTGGTACACGATCAGATACTCGATGTTGCGGCCCAGCATCCCCCAGCCAAAACGCGAGTCATCGCGCCACCAGGAACGCAGTCCAAGACCGCTCCAGAGCACGATCCAGGCGACGACGGTCAGCTGCTGCAGTGTGCGTCCTGGTTGGACTCCGGGAACGTCAATAGCAGTTCACCTGTAGAAGCAGAGGGGATTGGTTTTGGGCTGAGTAGGGGGTGGCCAGCCAATGGGTCTCAGGGACAGTTTAAGGCAATTCCCTGGGCAACGTCTGCGGCGATTTATCGTCAGTGGGTATCTTTTGGCAGCTGCCCACCACGCATCCAGGTGGTTCCTGCATGCAGGGGGCCCCGATTTCCTGGTGGGTCTGGATAAAAAAACAAGGCCTTGGGTCGTCGGCGATGCCGAACATGAAAACAGGTATCCCGCGCTGGTCGGGAAGGATGCAGGTGTTGGACTGCAGGGAAGCCGGTGCGGTTTCGTGTGATGTTGTAGGATGTGCCACGTCGGTTTGTTTGACATGCGTGTCAGAGAGGCAGGTACGGGTTATCCACCAGAGACCCCAATCAACGTTGATATGGTGGCTGGTTCGATTGCTGCGCGCGGCGTTTTTGTTCTATCTACTGCTGGCGGTGCTATTGATGATTTTTCTCGAAAACTATCTGATCTATCCGGGTGTCCGTCGCCGTGGAGGGGACTGGGATCCTCAGGATCTCGCCTACCAGGCGGTTCAATTTCATTCCGCGGATGGAACGCGCCTCCATGGCTGGTACCTGGAGCATGACGAACCCCGAGCTCAGGTATTGGTATGTTACGGCAACGGGGATAATGTGGCGGCGATGGCTGACTATTTGGGAGGCCTGCGCGATCGTTTTCAGGTTTCTGTGCTGGCCTTTGACTATCGAGGGTATGGTCGCAGTGCCGGCCGGCCGCACGAGGCCGGGGTACTGGAGGACGGACATGCAGCGCAGCAGTTCTTGGCCCGTCGTGCGGACTGTCAGCTAACCGATATCGTAGTGCTGGGACGTTCTTTGGGAGGGGGAGTGGCCGTGGATTTGGCGGCCAGGAATGGTGCTCGGGCCCTGATCCTGGAACGGACGTTTACCTCGATACCCGATGTGGCACATGCCCAATTTCCCTGGCTCCCTGTGCGTTGGTTGCTGAAGACGCGTTTCGATTCGCTGGCAAAAATCGGCGACTACGCGGGCCCTTTGCTGCAGTGCCATGGAACGATCGACACGGTGGTCCCTTTCGAGCTGGGACGCCAGCTGTTTGACGCTGCGCCCGCTACCCCAAAACAGTTTGTCTCGATGCCCGGGGTTGGC